>CAYYIR010000254.1:0-2597 GCA_964471995.1 uncultured Nitrospina sp.
ATCTTCTTATCCGTTTTATCCAAAAACTCTTCAATCCAATCCATCGCTTTAGGATGGAGAGCCAGGTCTGTCCATTCCATATATTCATTGCCACCCAATACCCAAGATTCTGCGTCACGAGTTGGAAATGAGCAAATTTCATTAAATATAAATTCCCAATGCTCTTGAGTGGTCAAAGGAGTTTCAAAGGTATTGCGATAGCTATGATCCATTTCATAACAAAATGTGCATTTTACCGGACAAGTTTTACCTAAACTCAGAGGAATCTTTCTATCCTTTATTTCTTTTCGAAAAATGCTGTATAAAAACTCCTGATTCTGGATAGACATATTTCTACCACTCCTTAAAAGCATTCATTAATGAATCATCAACTGGAACTTGTTGTTTTTGATCTTCATCCAATCCATGAATCATTTCATTAAGATGCACACATGCACATCCCATAAAAGCTATGCTTTCTTGTTGTAATTTATAGCTACCCGCTTTCAACTTTTTCTCAAGCTCTTGCAAATGATTTTCATCAAAGGGGTGAATCATTGCAGACTTTTTAAAAGCTTCAATAGCCTCTTTAAAGTTTTTTTGCTCATGCTCTTCCATACCAATTTTAAGATTATCCTGAGCATCTCTTACTTCATCTACCGTTACAGGGTATTTATCTGTCATTTCCTTCCTCTAATTTTGTTTATAACTAAAAAATCTGGGTAGGAAAAATCAAAACCCACACCAAACAGTCAATTTTTTATCATCAAATACTGATAAAACTTAACCTAACCAAATATAAAAATTCCGAAAAAGCTATATAGGTTTTTGTTATTTAAGGCGCTATTGTAGCATTCTGGGAGCAGGAACTGTCAAGGGATTAGAAACAATGCAGGGAGAGTAATCCTTAATTGCAAAGGCGTGATGCCTCGCAGGCTTAAAAATACTAAGGACACTGAAAATAGGTCATTTAAAAGGCGGGGATAAAATTCTCCCCGCCATCTAAATGAGTTCAATAAGAAATTAATTATTCTTTTTTCTCTTCATGGCCTTCAGGTGGCTCACATTCACCTTCATAACACCTCTGTTCCATCGAACAAGAAGACAAAACCAATACCAATGAAACCAAAATAAAAGAAGCTACCAACTTTTTCATCCAGCCTTCTCCTCTAAAAAAGTTTTGATTCCAAGCATGGCTTTGCTTAGCTGGAACCACTTTGAAGTATGCTTTTTAGCAATTTTTTTGCAACAATTCAATCATTTTTTGAGAGTTTCCTATTACAATAGAAAAAATCTCCCTTTACTGGGACTAAAATTGATATTACAAGGTATTACAATTGTCATATTCATCAGATATTGATATCTCCATTTTGCAAGAAATTCCCTCTGAGAACCCGCGAAAGTGGCGGTTTCTTTCCAAAACCGACTCAACCAATGCAGAAATAGAACGTAGTCTTTCAACCCATCCCCTAGAAGAGGATCTGGTTGTAATAGCAGATAGCCAAACAAAAGGTAAAGGTCGATTGGGGAGGGCCTGGCATTCCGCACCTGAAACTGGGATTTACCTCTCTACTTTCATTCGACCCAATATCACTCCGGAAAAATTGCCGATTCTCACCTTGATGGTAGGGCTTGCAACAGTGATAGCGGTGAATGAATTTATTCCCCAACCTGCACTACTAAAATGGCCTAACGACCTGCTGCTTAAAGGTAAAAAAATCGCTGGAATTTTATGTGAATATCACTCAAAAAAAAATTCTATAGTAGTCATTGGTATTGGAATTAATGTGAATCAAATCCAATTTCCTCCTGAGCTTAAAGATATTGCCACATCACTCAAATTAGAATTTGGAAAAGATATAAATCGCACCGACCTGATTAAAAGTTTGATTATACAATTGGACGTTCAATATAACGAATTTCAAAACAATAAATTGCAAGCTCTTGTTGATAATTGGGCCCTTAATACAGATTTGTTCGGAAAAATTATTTCTCTAAATAAGGGTAATCAAATCATAAATGGCAAAGCAATTAGATTAGATAATCGGGGAAGATTAGTCATATTAAATGATTCCGGAAAAGAAGTAGCCTTCGATTCTGGAGAAGTTAGAATAGAATAACTATTCTAATAGGCGGATCAAATTTCCAGCGGCATAAGCACGGATAGCATCTTTTGGATCTTTTAGCATTTTTACTAATAAAGGAAAGGCATCGGGGCCGCCCATCATTCCTACCCCTCGGACAGCTGCGATCCGAACACGAGAATGAGAGTCTCGTAATGCAGCTGTCAATATCATCAATCTTTTGGGAATCGGGGTCTTACCGAGTACCCTCGCCATCGAACTCCGCACCTTAAAGTCTTTATGACTAAGCAATTCTTCAAAAACTATTTGGCAAGAGTCTGACCCAATTCGATTCAAAGCCACCGCCGCAGATAATTTTGTCATGCCATCTTTATCCGCACACAAAGGAATTAGGTTGACTTCTGCTTCAGGAATATTACCCATTGCCATTGCAGCTGCATGTCGAATAGAAGGATTTTTATGTTTTGATAATTTACTTAGTTTAGGCAGCATATCTAAGGTTGCTTTACCCTCAATAGCCTTAAGGCTATAAAA
>CAYYIR010000255.1:0-2555 GCA_964471995.1 uncultured Nitrospina sp.
AGAAGTCATGGTTGTTTTCATGGCACGCTGGCTGATTTTGAAATCCTCGTGACTTTCAAAAGATAAAGGAGAAAGGTAGGGGTGACGTCCCATCAAAACAACCTCAGAAACCTTAAAAGGAAAAACCATAGGGTGACCTTGGGAAATCCAGCAAACCGATTGGGCAAAAACCTTTTTGCTAATACGCGCAGTTTCAGAACCTTTGAACTTTATGCTACCGGTATCGGGTTTAAGAATGTCACTCATTATTTTTAGTAGTGTTGATTTTCCAGACCCGTTAGGGCCTATTAACCCTATGAAATCGCTCTCCTGAATACAAAGCGATAAATCCTTTAAAACAGGTGAAGAGTCATAGGTAAAAGAAATATTTTCCAACTTCATTTTTACGGATGTCATGGTTTTGCAGTTTTCTGGAAAGATGTTTTTTCTGTTTCTGAGTGCGATAAGTCCGGGTGTATTACTTTTGCAAATTTTTCTAAAATTTTTACCAGACGTGGTCCGGGGATCAAAATATAATCTGAACTAATAAAATGGATCCTTTTATCTTTTACTGCCTGGATCGTGGGGAATCTGTTCCATTGTTCTACTCTATAATCAATTTCTTTTTGCGGTAAATTAGAATTTGGTCCTGCTTCTATAATTATCTCGGGAGATTGTTCAATTATAAATTCCTTAGATAACTTTGGGTATTGGGCTTTTGAGTTTTTTAAAATATTTATTCCACCAGAAAGCACAAGTAATTCATTTAAAAATGTTCCAGGACCTACTGCATATAAATCGCGAGCAGGATCACTGCTGTCACCGAGAAGTAACAACACTTTCTTGGGTGATCGTCCCAAAAGTCTTTGCTTATAGCTATTAATTTTGCCTTCTAATAATAAAAGAAGCTTCTTGGCAGTTTCCTGACAATTAAGCTCTTTACCTAAACGATTTATCGATTCAAAAATATCTGAAATTGTCCTCACTTTAATTGAAAGTGTTGGAATACCCAGGCTTTTAATATTTTTTTCCATCTTTGCACTATCTGATTGATGAATGATTAGATCGGGAGTAAGAGAAACTATTGTTTCTATGTCTGGATTTAATACTCCTCCAACACTAGGCAGATGGCAAGCTTCTTCTGGATACGTGCAGAAATCCGTTACGGCCACAATGCGATCTTGTAGACCTAATGCGAAAACTATTTCGGTAATAGAAGGAGAAGTTGAAATTATTCTTTTGGGTTGGTGTTTAAATAAACTACTTGCCTCCAAAGAATAAAAAAATCCTGAGGCGAGAAAAAGGAGGCAGTAAATAGGAATATAAAGTCTTTTAATGAGAATCTTTTCCACCAGAATAGATCTTTATGAATTGAAAAAAATACAGACATCATTCAGGTTTTCTGCATTTAATTCATGTGTTTGTGAAGTTTCTTTGCTTTCAACCAGATGTCCCTTAGTTTTCATTTCTTCCAAAGCATAATCGGCAAGGAAAGAGGGTACTACCTCATCATTTGAACCAAATATACCAAGAATCTTTGTGGTGGATGCACTCTCTAAATTTATAGAAGGAAGTTCTGGAAGAAAACCACATACCGATGCCACCTTGTAAATATTTTGTGACCCCAAAAGTGCATACACAAGTGATGCGGCTCCTCCTTGGGAAAACCCCCACAGCGAAATTCTATTTGAGGATGAAAATTTAAAATGGTCGTAAGCTGCTTGAATCAATTGATTCGTAAAATCCAAGAACTCTTCAACGGATTTTGGTTGTCCGGCACCATCCTTCCACCAACTCCAGCGCCCTTCATTAGCGTCTACCGGTCCTTCGGGGAAAATAAGAATGGTGTTATCGAGCTTTAATCGATTGCTTTGTACCAGCATATTCTCTGCCGTAGACTCGGCTCCATGGAAACCTATAAGTATATTTGATGATTTATCATTAACAACATCAGGTTCACCTATTATTACTTTTTTATTGTTCCAAGTTGTATTTTTATATTTGGTTGTCATGGCTCAAATTTTGTATTTACGAATTTAGAATTTTAGCGACCAGTTTTTCTGCTTCTGCAGAAGTTTTTATAACTCCAAGAACCTGGGCTCGTTGGATATCTTTAAGAACCTCACCAACAGTAGGCGAGGGTGCAATATTAAATTTTTTAATAATATCATTTCCGTTTAACAAAGCTTTTTCACCTAATATTGGGAGGTACCGGGTAAAGTAAAATTCCAAAAGATTTGAATGAGGTTTTAACTTATCTGATGCAATGATTATGGATTCACTCTTAATGGAAAGGGTACAAGCATGTAAGAGCAATCCTTCTATTAATTGCTCACCACCCTTTAAGCATAAATCATATAGAGATGAGTCATTTGCGCTGCATGATAATGAATTATCAAGAAAATGCAAATTTTGGATGGATTTGCATATAAAAGTTATTTCGTTGTTACTAGCCTTTAGGGTTTTTAGAGCCGCATATGTTTTTGGGTTACCAGAATCATTTTTTCCACTATGTTCTGTCAAAGAATTTATTTCTATTTCATTTAATAGTAACGAAAGTTTTAATAATTCCGGAT
>CAYYIR010000256.1:0-2544 GCA_964471995.1 uncultured Nitrospina sp.
GTTTATTACGGGCTTGAAAATTTAGCTAGGACCTCAGGGGGAATATAAGTAGCTGCTTTATCCAAATTGGTGATATACATAATTCCCATTCCTGGAGTATCCAAGTTGCCTGCTAGATACATTCTTTCGAATACCCTTTCCACTTGTTCTTTAGCAACGACGATTTCAATAATTTCTTTTTCTACCTCAACAGAAACCCCTAAAATTCCAAGCCGTTCCCTTATTCCCATGCCTTGAGCAAAATAGACCGTTGCCCCCTGCACACCAGCTTCGCGCGCCGCCAGAATTATGTTATCTGCCAAACCCCGTTGCACGATACAGGTAATAAGAGCAACATCCGTCAATACCGTGATTTCTCTTTTTGTCATAACACTCCTTCCTGGCTTTGCAATTTATCCACACTCTGTTGCTTGATCCGTTTTCTTTTTAATTGAACCCAGAGACCGGTTATCAAAACAGACAAAATAGGACAAATTGAAGCCATCGATAAAATACCGAAACCTTCTATTGCCTCAACCGCGTTGCCAAAGCCAAGGCCCATGGCTAAAACAAGAGGAACGGTCACCGGTCCGGTTGTTACTCCGGCGCTATCCCATGCAACATTTACAAACTCTTCGGAAGAAAGAAAGGTAAGGACAATTCCCAAAATATAGCCAGGCAAGAGTAAGTATGGAATGGGTATTTCAAAAATTATTTTAAGGACTCCAATGCTTATACCGAAAGCGACTCCAATTGAAACGGCATACATGAGCATGCTTTTTTTAAACGCTCCATTGGTGAGATTTTCGACCGTTTGACCGAGGGCATTCAAGGCGGGTTCTGCCAACGTGGCTCCAAACCCGAGAACCCAAGCGAAGAAGAAGGCTATCAAAACTCCCATACCAAAACCGTATAGAGGGGATCCTGCAACCTTTTCAAGGGGTGCAAAAGCCGCTGGTACAAAGCTTCCCGATTGGCCTCCCAGTTTTGCAAGACCATAAGTCAATCCAATATTGAAGACTATCATTCCAAGCACGGAAAGACACAGTCCATAAAAAAGAATTCCTGGTTCAGGAACCTTTTCTTTTAACAGGAGCTTTAAAACCAGAAATAAAAATAGAACCAGGGGGACAATGGATTGTACCCCTCCAATAATTTCAACATAGGGGGTTATCTGCCACCATTCTGGCCCTGATTGCGTCGCTACTGTTGTAGATGCTTGGATAATGGATTCTACGCTGACCGTTGATGCTACGTAAATCGCAAGGCCCATAACACCAATGATTGGGAACAGCGAAGCTAGTGTTACAATCCCAAATCCAGACAAGGATGAATTACCTTTACCCGCTGCAGAGGCAATTCCTATTCCAAGGGAAAGGACAAGAGGAACGGTAACCGGGCCTGTAGTAACTGCCCCACAATCCCAGGCGAGTCCCAGCACCTTAATAAGTTCCGGATCAGACATGCAATAGATTGTCATCCCAATGGTGGGTGTAAGGGCCATATAGATCATGGGCTTTAGGCTCCAGCCATAGAGAAACCGTAGAGTTCCTAAAACAGCTGCGAGGCCCACTCCCATGCCTACCACAAGAACTAAAGGGCCTGTCCAGTTGTTCAAAAGGGTAAAAAGATAAGGCGCTTTGTTAACATCTACTATCGAGCCTACAGCCTGCAGTGCTCCAATTGCGGGTTCCGCAAAAGTGACTCCTATCCCCAATAAAAAAGCGATTAATAATACCACCCCTAATTTTGATTTTTTTGGAAGGGTGTTGCCTATTATTTCACCAAAGGGCATAAGGCCCAGCTTCAATCCCTCCATGAAAATCATAAGGCCAAGAATTACGGCGATCAGTCCAGCAGAGATGATCCACTGATCATTAACTCCCTGCCGAAGAATGAGTATTTGGAAAAGAAAAAGATATACGGCTAAAGGAACAACGGCTTTTACCTGATCGACAAGACGTATTCCCACATATGGACCCATAAGCCGGTAAATATCAATGCCACGCAGTTGAAGTTTGGCCGGTTGATAAGGGATCTCGTTGCCATTGTCATCAATTTGTAAGGTAGGGGTAAGGGCATTGTATGAAATACGATTTTGTTTAAGGCTTACTTCCCTTACAAAATCCCCGAAACGTATTTCCCTGGACATAGGTTGCACCTTTGAATTTATTAGACTTATCTAGTTTATGAGAAAATCGTAAAATAAGCAAGTATCAAATAAGTTTATTGTTTATTTGCCGAAAAAGGGTAGAGCTGCAGAATTTAAATTGGATCTGAAATTCAGGGAATGTTTCTCACCGCTCGCACTCCTCCCTTTGCACATTTGTCTAAGGTGCGAAGAAAGGGTAATCCGGTTACAAAATAGGCGGTGCGGGCACAACACTGGCCTTGCTCGGATGACCAATACCAGTAAGCTGCTCCATCAGCAAACAAGCTTGATAAAGCCAACGGGTATTCTGGGTCGTGATCCATAGCCATGACATTTGATTCGGTATTATCGTAGATTGCTCCGTATTCCCATACTTCCGGCATTCTCCAGTCAGTATGCCCACCTGTGGTCAG
>CAYYIR010000257.1:0-2505 GCA_964471995.1 uncultured Nitrospina sp.
AAAATGCAGATAACTGGCATGCTTTGGGGAAGAAAATTATTGGACCTGGTGGAATTTCCCCACTCAGAAGTCCGGGGTCCAGAACTGAGTGTCGATGAAATTAAAGATATGATCAAACGACATGGTCAGGTTTTCATTAAACCTTTGTTCAAAGGCGGTGTTGGTAAAAAAGGGAAGTCTGGCCTCCTGGGCCGGGTGGATAATATAACCGACGCCCTAAAAGAAAAAGAACGACTTTATTTTTGTGAACATGTGGATGGTTTCAATAAAGTGAAATCAGATGGTGTGACTTTTGAAGGCGCGGTTCCTGCCGATTACGAAGTTTATTTTTCAATTTCAGAAAGCACCGAGCACCGCTCTCCTGTGATGACTGTCACACATCACGGGGGCGTAGATATTGAAGAGTTAGACTCCCAAAAACTTGCAGTTGTTCCATTCGATCCATTAACAGGTTTAAAGGCATTTCATGTGTCAAATGCGTTGATGGATTTGGGTGCTCCTCCTGAGGTGATAAGTCCCTTAGTTCAGAATTTACCCAAACTTTGGGATTTGTATAACAACTATGGAATGTTGATGTTGGAACTCAATCCCATTCGTATGCAACCGGGTAAAGGAGGACGGTTGGCTCCTATTGCCTGTGATTTCAAATGTGCTTTTGATCAGGATGATCCCGCTTGGAAAAGGTTGCATTTACCTGAACATCTTTTTGCGTCCGATTACTCTGAGTTTGAGCAGGAAATTAACCAACTACGAACCTATCAGGGGCAGAGTGACGTTTTTGTTATGAATGATAAAGGTACTATCACCGCACCTACTTTTGGTGGGGGTGCAAACGCAATGGTTACCGAATTATTGGGTGAAGATGCAACCATATCTTCTGACTTTGGTGGTAATCCTCCTTACGAAAAGATGAATGATATTTCTAAAATTAGTTTTAAATACTGGCTTCCGCAATCCAATGTTTTATTCATAATTGGTGGTAAAGCAAATAATACAGATATCTATGAAACATTTAGAGCGATGGGAGATGGGCTGCGAGAATTTTTCCAGACGAATGGTCCTATCCCAATATTTGTAGTCGTGGGTCGAGGAGGTCCTAACGTAATCCGTGGAATGAATTACCTTCGAGATGTTCTGGATTCTCTTGGATTGCCATACCGTTTCTTCGGGCATGACAGTGCAATGTCTGAGGTCATCAATTATGCACTCAAAGTAAATGAGTGGATGAAAAATGGTGGCAAAGACCAAATAAAAGCTAAATTAAAAATTTAACCTATCGTAACCGATGGAGGTTTGAATGCATAAGCAAGGCGTAGGGGACTTCCCCTTTTATTGTGGAATTAATTCGCTGTCTGAATTAGCAACCAAAGATGATAGATGTGTAGTGCTGAATATACTTGGTAAAGAAAGCTCAGGTGTCACTCCTATTAGTCATGATTACTCGGGAGGTAATATTGTTTTTGGCACTGGCCCAGGAAAATCTGGAAAAACCTTAGCAACAAAAACTGGAAAAATTCCGGTTTATAACTCCATTAAAGAAGGCATGGAAGCGGGACATAAATTCAATACTGTTGTAATTTATCTTCCTCCTTCTGGTGTCAAAGATGGGTTGGCCGAAGCGGTACGGGACAACCCAGATCTTAAAAAAGCTATTATTCTTACAGAAAAAGTTTCAGTTAAAGATTCACGTGTTATGCGAGCGATCTGTCAGGCAAATGGAATTGACTTGTTTGGCGGTAATTGTCTCGGGTTGGCTGATGCTTGGAATCATGTTCGGTTAGGAGGTGCGCTTGGCGGAAACGCACCGGAGGAATCACTCATTAAAGGTACCGTGGCTCTTTTTTCCAACTCCGGTAACTTCACGACGACTATAGCTGTTTATCTTTCTACTGCAGGATGGGGGACAACGACCTCTGTTTCCAGTGGCAAAGACGTTTATATTCAATATAGCGCAAAAGAATTTCTTTATGCGTTAGACAACGATGAACGGTCAAAAGCGGCTGTTTTATACAGTGAGCCGGGAGGGTACTACGAATATGGACTAAAATCAGATAAGCCCATCGTTGCTTGCGTCGTTGGACGTTGGAAAGCACGGCTGACCAAGGCTTGTGGGCACGCAGGATCTCTATCCGGATCTGGAGATGATGCACTTGCAAAGGAACAATGGTTCATGGACTACTTCGGAGTGGATGGGGTTTACACTCCAGAAAAACCAATTTGCTCGAAAAAGGGTGCCCTGGTTACAAATATTGCATATATACCGGAAGCCTTGACTAAGGTCATGGAACTCAATAATACCAAGCCAGATTTCGAACCACTTGGCAGCTTGAACCTGAAACCCTGGTTTGGTAATAATCAAGGTCTGTCTCTACCCTCAGAGTTGGATGTCCCTATTGTTGAAGCGGCCAGTCCCTACAATGAGCAAATTGAAGCGCTTGATCAAATGGTGGGTGCCCAGCATCGACGTGAAACATTAAAAGATGCAAGTGGTGCTTCAATGATGGA
>CAYYIR010000258.1:0-1296 GCA_964471995.1 uncultured Nitrospina sp.
TCCCATCATAACTCATACCCTCCGCAATATTTAGAAACAACCCCGGAATTTTCTTTAACCGAGGTTTATTTTACTAAAAATCCATTGATTTATCTAAGTTTATCCTTTTTGCATTGTTAAATACAAGAGAATTGTAATCTAGATTTAAAAAAGACCGATTCCCCCTCAATTTAAGCCGAATTGGCCTTTGTATTTCAATTACAACTGCATTTTCAAAAAAATGCAAAAATAAAATCAGAAACTGGCAACTTCAATATAGAAAATTTTTCGAAATCGAATCATGCTTGCCGTAAAGACTCAATTGCTTTTTTATAATCTTTGGTATTAAAAATAGCGGAACCAGCAACCAATACGCTAGCTCCTACAGCCTTGATTTCTCCTGCATTCTCCGTTTTGATACCACCATCGACTTCTAGCTCAATAGGGTTTTCGTAATGCGACATCACATCATTCAGGTTCTGAATTTTATCCAGCATAGATGGAATAAACTCTTGTCCACCGAACCCAGGGTTCACGGACATCAATAACACCAGATCTATCTCGTGGAGAATTTCTTCTATAGAGGAAAGGGGTGTAGCTGGATTAAGAACAACCCCTGCTCGGACTTCTTGCTCCTTGATTAATTGAATAGTACGATTCAAGTGAGTACATGCTTCTACATGGACGGTTATGATATCAGAGCCTGCACTAGCAAAATCCTTAATATAAGCATCAGCATTTTCAATCATTAGGTGAACATCTAAAGGCAAATTCGTAACTTTACGGACAGATTCCACAACAGCAGGTCCAATAGTAATGTTTGGGACAAAATGTCCATCCATTACATCGACATGGATCCAGTCAGCGCCAGCTTGTTCTACTGCTTGAACCTCATCATTCAAACAACCAAAATCAGCTGAAAGAATGGATGGAGCGATTATTACCTCTGGATTTTTTTCTCCCATTTAACTAACTTCCTTTTTGATTACTATCGAAAAAATTTTTTGAAGCATATCACAAAGCCCGAAAGCTGTCCCGATATTATACAATGGTTATAAAAAACCATTTTCTTTATAATACGGAACTTTATCTTAACCAAAAAAACTTAACCGTGGAATCGAAACTAATATTACTTAGAGAAAAGATCAAATCCTATTTAATGCAAGACCATAACATGCTTATATTGGCTGCTTTGATTGGATTTCTTGCAGGTTTAGCTTCCACGGCCTTTAGGTGGATGATTGAATTTTTTGGGATAGTTTTTTCAGCCGAAGGACTATCATGGGTTGGAATCACAGGCACAGCAATACCTTTTCT
>CAYYIR010000258.1:1396-2505 GCA_964471995.1 uncultured Nitrospina sp.
TCGGCCTTAGGAAATCTTTTTCACTTATCAAGAGAGCGAGTTCAGGTACTGGTAGGTTGCGGCGCCGCGGCCGGGATTGCAGCATCTTTCAATGCCCCTCTTGCAGGTGTACTATTCGCTCTTGAAATCATTCTCGGTGATTTTACCATCCATACTTTTAGTCCCATCATTGTTGCTTCAGTGATTGGAACTGCGACTGGAAGAGCTTTGGAGGGAAACGAAATAACATTTCAGGTTCCTGTCCATCAACTTGTCAGCTACTCCGAAATCATTTTTTATCTATTTTTAGGGCTTTTATGTGGCGTTGCCTCCCGATTATTTACTTTGGCTTATTTTAAGTCCTTTGATTTTTTTGATAATAAAGTCTCTATTTCCAAACCCCTAAAACCAGCTTTAGGTGGGTTGATAGTGGGTATCATTTCTCTGGGTTTTCCAGCAGTTCTTGGGAATGGTTACGATTTTATGGAACAGGCGTTATCTGGAGACCTATTATGGAGTATGGCGTTTATATTAATTTTTCTTAAAATTTTTAGCACTTCCATAACTCTTGGTTCGGGAGGTCTTGGGGGTGTTTTCGCTCCATCCCTTTTTATAGGAGCTATGCTAGGTTCTGCATTTGGTGCCCTAGTGCATGGAATCATTCCAGAATTAACAGCTTCCCCTGAAACTTACGCTCTTGTAGGAATGGGTGCTGTAGCAGGTGCCGTGATGCAAGCACCCTTAACCAATATCTTAATGCTATTTGAATTAACCAATGATTACACTATCATTCTGCCCATTATGATTACCTGTATAGTTTCTGCTTATACATTTAGAGGGTTTTCAAAATATTCTATTTATATTGAAAAACTTCTTAATGAAGGAATAAATATCCAACATGGTCGAGAAGTTTCTATTTTAAATTCAATACGTGTTGATGATGTGATGAATAAAGAAGTTACCAGCATTCCTGAAGGTATGCCTTTCAAAAAAATTCTCGAAACTATTTCTTACTCTAAAAACTTTTATTTCCCCGTTATCAACGGCGAGGGTGAAATGTCTGGAATTTTATCTTTTCATATGGTGAGAGAAATGATTTTTGAAGAAGAACTTGGTGACTTGGTTGTCGC
>CAYYIR010000259.1:0-2501 GCA_964471995.1 uncultured Nitrospina sp.
ATTTGGTTTTATATCAAAATTTGCCCGGTTTTTAATGATATCGTATATTAATATTTTGTACGATTGATTTCCCCAGGGTATTGCCCAAAACATTATGATATTGGCTAAAATATAAGTCATGAATGCAAAACAGGCCACAGGTTTCATGAGGCGTAAAAAACTCCAGTTGCTTGCCTTCATTGCTATCCATTCATTGTTTGCAGAAAACTGATTGAATGTAACCACTGAAGCTAATAGGACACCCATAGGAATTGTTAAAGCAAGAAATGCAGGGGAAATATAGGTCATCATCATTACCATTTCATGAAAGCTTACTCCGCGGTTCACGATCATCTCAGCCATGAATAAAAACTTATCCAGATATAATATGGTGGTAAACGCGCCCGTACATATGAGGAATAGCTTGACGAGTTCCTTGAATATATACTTATCTATGGTTTTGAAAAACATATGGAGAGAAAAACCTTTTATGAAAAAAATTTGGTAAGTATTAGGGGGAAATTTATGATGATTCCTTTTTACCAAAAGCTAAATTATACTACAATCTAGATAAATTTACTTTTATCCATTTCTTATGTCTAAAATAATTTCCGAGCCTAATCACAAACGTTTGCCAGAATGGTTAAAGACACCTCTTCCTAAAAACAAAAAATTCTTTGAACTAAAATCGTTGGTTCGAAAATATAATTTGAATACGGTTTGTGAATCTGCATCCTGCCCAAATATTGGCGAATGTTGGGATGCAGGTACACTTACATTTATGATTCTTGGTGATTCCTGTAGTCGCGCTTGCAAATTTTGTGATGTGGCGACAGGCAGTTTACTTAACCCTAACCCTGATGAACCTACACAAATTGCAGAAACCCTTTCTAGATTAAATCTTAGTTATGCAGTTATTACTTCCGTTGATAGGGATGATTTGCCTGATGGTGGCGCAGCACATTGGGTAAATACTATTAAAATGATCCGAGCACTATGTCCGAATATGAAAATCGAAACTTTAATTCCTGATTTTCAGGGTAATATGGATCTAGTTAACAAAATATGTGAGGCTACTCCTAATGTTCTTGCCCATAATTTAGAAACGGTGGAGTCACTGCAACATCATATCCGCCCACAATGTCGATATTCTTGGTCTTTAGATACTCTGAAAACAGCTTCATTGAGAGAAAATTTAATAGTAAAAAGTAGCCTTATGTTGGGACTAGGAGAAAAAGAAAAGGAAGTGATAAACGCAATGAAAGACTTGGTTGAATCAGGTTGCCAAATTCTTTCTTTAGGTCAGTACCTAAGACCCTCTCCCCGACATGCTAAGGTCATCGAATTTATTCACCCAGATCAATTTTTAAGTTACAAACAAATAGGAGAGTCCTTGGGTTTAGCACACGTAGAGGCGGGCCCTCTTGTTCGTAGTTCTTATATGGCTGATCAGCAAGCACAATCGGCAGGTCTTACAAGCTAATTGGTACTAATATTTATTTGCTCAATTGAACTAAGGTTTAATAGGAAATCCGATGAGCAATCCGACTATTAACTTCCTTCTGCATAAAAAGTATTATTCCGTATTACCTGCACTGATATTTTTTTTCTTACCTCAAGTCTCTCAAGCAATTGAAAGCAGAAAAATAGAGAAATTAATTGAAGGGGCACTGTCCCCTATAGAAAAACAAAATCTTATCAAAGAAAAACAGTTGGTTTTGGCAAAAGGGAAAATAAATTATTTTAAATATTGTGTTCATTGTCACGGAAACGAAGGAAAAGCTGATGGCAGAGCTTCTAAATATATAAACCCACAACCAAGAGAACTAAGTCAGGGGGTATTTAAATTTCACTCTACCAACACTAATGCCCTTCCTTTAGATGAAGACATAGTTAGAACAATTAAAGGGGGGATACCTGGCACCGCTATGCCAGCTTGGGATGGTATTTTGAGTGATGAGACTATTGACTCTCTAGTGGTTTATATAAAAACATTTTCCGATAGATTTGGAATGGAACTTCCTAAACGAAAAATTCTAATAGGGATGGAGCCGCCCTTTGATGACTTGTCTATAGCACATGGAAAAAAAATATATAAAGAATTGCATTGCGGTAGATGCCATGGCGAGAATGGCGAAAAAGAAGGTAGGCTTTCAAAAATATTGAAGTCGTTTCAGGGTACAACCTGGTTTGTTTATGATTTAAGTCGCACAGCTTATTACAAAAGGGGTTCATCTGGGATTGATATTTATCGAACGCTTACAACGGGTTTAGATGGGTCTCCTATGAATGCATACGATTATATAAGCGATTTTGAACGGTGGAATTTAGTTCACTACTTGCAATCCTTGCACCCTGCTAAAAGAAAAAAAACATTTTCAATAATAAGAAAAATAACATCGAAATCGATTGATAAACCAATAACCATGACTTTGGATGAATCTATTTGGGAAAAGGCATTGGAAACGCAGATAAACTTATGGCCGTTGAGAGCACGCAAAAATCCATTTAATAAATTGTTA
>CAYYIR010000260.1:0-2491 GCA_964471995.1 uncultured Nitrospina sp.
CAGTTGTTTCTACAATCAACGGTGATTCAAATGTTCCCTTCTATAAAGAGCTCGGCAACCAGGGTCTCAAAGCAGAAGATATTCCTGTAGTTGCATTCTCGGTTGGAGAAGAAGAACTACGTGGTATTGATGCAAAACCATTGGTAGGACATCTGGCAGCATGGAATTATTTTATGTCTCAGGATACTGCTGAAAACAAAGCCTTCATCAAAAAATGGAAAGCCTATGTTAAAAAACATAAGCTTCCAGATGGAAGTAAGCGTGTTACCAACGATCCAATGGAAGCAACCTATATTGGAATTAAGATGTGGGCACAGGCAGCTGAACAAGCTGGTACCACGAATGTGGATGCTGTCCGTCAGGCAGTAGGCGGTCAAACGGTCCAATCACCATCTGGTTTTAAGATCACAATGGATGCTAAGAACCATCATTTGCATAAGCCAGTTGTTATCGGAGAAATTACGGAGAATGGCCAGTTTGATGTTGTCTGGAAAACGGATGGACCGATTCGTGCACAAGCCTGGAGTCCTTTTATCCCGGATAGTAAAGAAAAAGTGGCCGACTGGACGTATCCGTGGGTATGCGGTAACTGCAAAAAGTCTAAGTTCTAGTTGGTAAAATTTCTCCTCCAGTTCCTAAAACATTACCCTTCTCCTCCAAGTCGGGTTTAGGGAACTGGAGGAGATGGTAGTTCAATTCTAAAAATTTTTTAAAAATCAGTATTCGGTCCCTTCTTTAAGATGGGATTTTTTTGTTTACGCGTTGTTTTAAAAAGGAGGAGATGGTAGTTTAATCCGACCATTTTTTTAAAGTTAATAATTACATCCCTATCTTTGATGGGATTTTCTTGTTTCTGTGTTGTTTTAAAAATAATGAAAGAAACCATTTTTTTATCTGAACCCCGTAAATTGGGACCTCGCCTAACCTACCGGAAATTATGTGCCCAGTTTGTCGGGGGTTTTGTGTTTTTGGTTATCGGTTTACTTTCATTTTCTGCAGTGGAAGCCAATGACTTTGAGTTGACCTTAAAGGATTTAGGAAACAAGAGTCGCTCAAAGATTAAAAAAGCGGTTAAGAACCTGGGAAATCAGGGAAATCCTGCCGCCCTACCTGCCCTTGAAGCCCTAAAAGATAACCGGCTCAGGGTCAGTGAAGAAGGCGCCCTCATTATTCTCAACGAATCTGGAGAAGAAGGTCACGATGCGCTGACTGACAAACGAGTCGATGTAAAATCTTTAGAACTTCGTAAACCCAGAATTAATAATTCTGTTCGAAGAGCTTTGTCCACGACCATAGGAAAACTCCAATTACAATCTTCCGACCCGGTGCTTCGTTTAGCCGCAGCAAAACAATTGTTGAAAAAATCCTCGAGTGGTTTAGTGGAATTGGTTGAAAAGGCTTTGTCCAAGGAAACAAATGCTGAGATTCGTAATGCTTTTTTATTAGTACTGGCCAAAGAAGAACTGCACAGTGACGATAAAAAAAAGCGCTTAAAATCGCTCAAAACCATCAGAGAATTTGGAAGTAATGACTTTAAAAGTGTATTAGAGGCCTTACTGAAAAAAAATGAAAAAGATGAATTTCTAGAAAGTGATCCTGATATTCGCGATAGCGCAGACAAAGCTCTCTCCTCTATTGAAAGACGACAATTCTTCATCAACCAAATTGCAAACCTATTTTATGGTATGAGTCTTGGCAGCATATTGCTTCTAGCTGCTTTAGGTTTAGCGATAACTTTTGGTCTCATGGGTGTTATCAACATGGCGCACGGAGAAATGCTGATGATCGGCGCTTACTCTACGTTTGTCATTCAAAACCTTTTCAAGGAATATTTGCCTAACCTCTTTGACTGGTACCTTATTGCCGCTATTCCAACGGCGTTCCTTGTAAGTGGTTTGGTTGGTATCATCATGGAAAGAAGTGTGATCAGGCATCTGTACGGGCGTCCCCTCGAAACTCTTTTAGCCACCTGGGGTATAAGTTTAGTTCTCATTCAAACGGTAAGACTTATTTTTGGCGCGCAAAATGTTGAGGTGGCTAATCCTTCTTACCTCTCAGGTGGGATTCAAGCTTTTAACGGCGTTGTTCTTCCATTCAATCGAATTGCAATCATAATTTTTGTTATTTTTGTCGTCATCTTAGTTTGGACATTATTGCAAAAGAGTTCATTGGGATTACAGGTACGTGCGGTAACCCAGAACCGAGGGATGGCCTCATGTGTAGGAATATCCACCCGCAAGATTGATATGTACACATTTGGGCTGGGCTCAGGAGTCGCTGGCCTAGGTGGTGTCGCCTTGTCACAGATAGGAAATGTTGGCCCCGAGTTAGGTCAACTTTATATTGTCGATTCTTTCATGGTTGTGGTGCTAGGGGGCGTTGGGAAAATAGCGGGTACCGTTGCAGGCGCAATGGGCTTAGGTGTTTTAAACAAGTTTTTAGAACCGGTATCAGGAGCAGTTTTAGGAAAAATTTTCGTTTTAGTTCTTAT
>CAYYIR010000261.1:0-2485 GCA_964471995.1 uncultured Nitrospina sp.
TGGTTTATTTTTTATGGTTTCCAAAACTTCATCTTCCGGGAGAAATTTGTAATCGATTACGTAATTGATTTCCTCAAAAATAACCATTTCAAATTTGCCAGAATTTAATTTTTCTTTTACTAACTCAAAAGCTTTTCGAGCGGTTGCCTTGTCTTGTTCTATGTTTTCGGTGTCCCAGGTAAAACCGTCTCCCATGGGGACAATTTCTACATAGGGTGCTAGATTATCAAATGCTTTTCTTTCTCCTGCTTTCCACGGTCCTTTCATAAACTGCATGATAAAGACGTTCATTTTATTGCCGGCTGCCCGCATGGCCAAGCCAAAAGCTGCGGTCGATTTTCCTTTTCCATCACCTGTATGGACGATAATAAGACCTTTTCGTTTTCTGGGATCAGCTCCAGGCTGTTTTCTCATATTTTTATCTCGCAATTAACTTTGTGTTTTAAATAGCCCAATAGATTTACCCTAAGCATAAGAAGAATTACTCTTCACCTAAAGATGTTTGAATACATTGTGAACTCCTCCGAATTTCTTGGGTGTATTATCTTTTGATAAAAAGGGAAAGAAACTATGGTTTTTGCAGGTGTAATTCGGCAGGTCTTCAGTTGGGGCTAATTTGAAAGATTGCGCAATTTCTACAATAATACCCATTTTTTCTCCCTCGAGATAATATTTCGGTAGGTCTCCTGACTTAGGGCTGTCTACTTTTCGCGCCTTCCCATCTAAAAAGACAGTGGCATTTAACGAATTTCGTACCCAATACAGTTGCGGGGCAGTGTTGGAATTTAACCAAGCTTCCCTTGACCGAAAATTTTTAAAACTTGATTTCTATTACTCTAGAAATCTATTTTATTCTTAAAACTAAGCTTACCAATTGGGAAAGTCTATCAAGTTCGATTAATTTTGTTAAGTAAAATCGAAAACCTTCCCAATTTTCAATTGTTAATTTATATATGAAAGTTACCCTTAAAGGAAGAAAAATTTACTTAAACTCTCAAATAGATCAGTAGGAAACCCTTTTATTCCTTTATCCAGGTCTCTTGCGTTTTAAAAGCCAGACAAAAAAGGGCCCCCCCAGCATGGCGGTAATAATGCCTACAGGAATTTCCGTCGGTGCTAGAACGGTTCTGGCGAAGGTGTCACAGATTACTAAAAAACTGGCACCAAATAAAGTAGATGCTGGAATAAGTATTCTAAGATCGGGGCCAACAAATAGCCGAACAATATGAGGAACAATCAATCCCACAAAACCGATAGGACCGCAAGTCGCTACCACGGTTCCAGTAATAAGAGATGCCGTAAAGAATCCAATTTTTTGTATTTTCCCAACATTTACGCCGCGACTGGAAGCGGAATGAACGCCGGTGCTAATAAGATTTAAATCCCTGCTCACAAATAACAAGATAAATATTCCAATAAACACAAGTGGAAAAACGGTCAGAATTGTGTCGTAATCGGTGATATCCAAACCACCCATTAACCAACGAATAATTGTAAAAGATTGACTAAGGTTAGCTAGATAATGAATAAACATCACCAGTGAAGCAAAGAAGAAGTTAGCTGTTACACCGGCTAAAAGCAAAACTCCTGTAGGAAACTCTCCGTGTCTAGTACGGACTAGGTTGAAAACCAGTAAAATGGCCCCAAGTGCTCCCATGAATGAAAATAAAGAAACAATTGGGATACCCAGGAAAGCAAAATTTAAATTTAGTGCAATGGCAATAACTGCACCCAGTGCGGCACCACTAGAAACACCTAGGGTGAAAGGAGCAGCCAGATCATTTCGTAATAGAGCTTGTAAAATTGCACCTGCTACTGACAAAGCAGCACCCGTGATAGCTCCAAGAAGTATTCTGGGTAGTCTTACCTGAAACAAAATGCTGGCATCTATATTGTTAGAATTACTGAGAGTGGTCGAAAAGGCACGAGTCAAACTGATATCCGTGGAGCCTATTAGCGGAGCAATACAAAGTGTTATTAATAAGAGTAGAAAAAATATTGAGAGGGTCTTTATATAGGAAAGTGTATTCATTAAGAAATATTCTATTTGTCGATCATCGGATGGATCAGGGTGTGACCATTTTTGAAGTCGAGGTCTAGTTCTACTCCATAGACTTCTTCGAGAATATCTTTTTTAAGCACTTGTAGAGGCGTACCATCGCTAACAACTTTTCCTTTGTTTATAAGGATAATCCGATTACAAAACCGGGAGGCAAGATTTAAATCATGTATGGCCACAACTAGTGTCATTTTATGATTTGCATTGAGATCCTTTAGAATATTCATGATTTCAATTTGATATTTTAAGTCCAACGCAGATGTGGGTTCATCGAGAAGCATCAATTCGGGGTTTTGCGCCAATGCACTTGCAATCATCACACGCTGCTTTTCCCCCTCACTGATTTCATTAAAAAATCGGTCAGAAAACTCAGAAGTCATGGTTGTTTTCATGGCACGCTGGCTGATTTTGAAATCCTCGTGACTT
>CAYYIR010000262.1:0-2456 GCA_964471995.1 uncultured Nitrospina sp.
TCAAGCAATTTAGCGAATGCCTCGTCCACAAAAGGCCGGGTCATTTGCACAACGCCCTCAAAATAGACAAGAATCTTTTCGTACTTTTCCCAATTATCTGACAACAGATTTCTAATCGTATCTCCCGCAGGCTCACCGTCCTCAGACGTCCTTCCCGCCGGAGTGGAGGTCCCCATGATTTCATAGATATTGATTTTTAACTCGTCTTCCATCTAGTTGGATAATTCAAAAAAATGAACGCCTTAGCGGTTTACAATTTTTACTGATTTCATTTCTATTCGCTTATCTGGGTTATCTCTAGGGTCACGCGGAGAATCAACAATATTGTCGGCTACATCCATTCCTTTGACTACCCGTCCAAAAGCAGTGTATTGCCCATCCAAAAAATGAGAGTCTTTTACAACAATAAAAAATTGCGAACCTGCACTATTGGGATCTTGCGAGCGCGCCATCGAAAGAATACCGCGATTGTGAGGTGTATCATTGAACTCTGCTTTAATAGTGTAACCTGGCCCACCCGTTCCATGAGACGAACGGTCTTCACTTTTAGAGTTAGGGTCACCACCCTGAATCATAAAACCTGGAATCACCCTATGAAAAATAGTTCCATCATAGAAGCCCTTATTCGCCAGTTCTTTGAAATTTTTAACATGCCCGGGAGCTACATCCTCCAGAAATTCCAATTCAATATTTCCCATGGTGGTTTCTATGACAGCGATTTCCTCGCCCTGTGCGGCAGTCCCGGTCATCAATACTCCCATTAAACTTGCGGCAATGCCCTTGACAAAAATGTTCATGGAACCTCCAAAAAAATTAGCGATAATATTTAAGTTTCTTTCAATAAAAAGCAAAAAAATAACTCAGGGCGTATTTTAACAAGCATGACTAGAACAGCTCATCACTCGCCAGATTGAACTAACGTCTAAAAAAATAGGATATTCTAGATAATAGGGTTTGGATTGTCAAACTTCACCCATTAACTTCTTCATCGGTTTCTAAATCATCCATTATCTTTTATCAGAGTCAACCTTGACCCTTTGACACCGAGCTAAATTTATATTCGATTTCATTGGTAAATTAAAAGACTTGTTTCCTTAATATTTCATAAAGTTTTTTTAATCTAGAGCTCTGAATACTTCATGATCTTCTTCACCAATAACGGTGAGCATGCCCACGGCTCCTTTATTTATTCTAGACATACTGTGATCGACCAACAAATAATTGCCAGGAATGTCGAACTTGAACTCCACTATGGTGGCACCGCCTGAAGGGACCAAAGTGGTTTGCACGTTTTTGTTAGTAATTCCGTTTAGAGCACCTTCCAAATAAACCTGGTCAAATACTTCTCCCATAATATGTAGTGAAGATGCAGAGTTCGGCCCAATATTACCAAAGTAGATTCTAATCTTATCGCCTACTTTCGCCTGCAAGGCGTTGTTTCCCATCAATGCGCCTGATTTGCCATTGAACACAATATAATCTGGTTTCTCGGACATACCTTTTTCAAGTGAAAACTCCAAAACATCTTTATCTTCTGAAGGCTTAGTAAAAAACTCACTCTGAAAAACATAAAATTCATGGTCGACCCGTGACAAACCATGTTTAGGCTCAACCAAAATTAGACCATACATTCCGTTGGCAATATGCGCAGGGATGTTGGGAGCAGGAGAAGCACAATGATAAATATAAAGTCCAGGGTGTAAGGTTTTAAATTGAAAAACTTTTTTCTCACCCGGAGCGACCAGTGTGGTTTCTGCCCCTCCTGCTGGTCCGTTAACGGCGTGAATTTCTATATTATGGGGAAAATGATTGGAGTTATCATTGAAAAGATGAAATTCCACCGTATCGCCAAGACGAACACGCATCATAGGGCCGGGAACTTTTCCATTAAAACTCCAGAACTTGTAATCTTTGCCGTCTCCTAAAGGGCCAACAAACTCTTTCGCATCAAACTTGATCACCACAATTTCCGGCATGATTCGAAAGATATCCGGGGGTACATTAGGCGCATCAACCATATTTGCCTCTTCTGCCCCACCAATTCGTATCAATAAAATTAATAGGATCGATCCGGTAATCAAAAGGTTTTTCAATATTGGTAATTGTTGCAAACCGGTTGCTCCTCCTTTCAATCATCATGAACACCACCCTGCTCTCTTTTACCCTTAGCATCAACAATAGAATTAAGGAAAAGTGTTGACAGCGCAGAGTGGCTGCGAAATAATAGCCTAATACACACATTTTTAATGACTTAACTGCCGAAGTGGCTACTGTCCTTGTTCGGCCTTTATTATACAAGGTTGCGTGCTTTTTATGGATGTTTATTGGGAACAATTCAAAACACCCTTTTTATGCTTTGCCGGGTTTTCAGGGGTTGGAAAAACCACTTTACTTGAGCGTTTGATTAAGCGGTTTGCCGAAGAAGATATCCGTGTGGGCTATTACAAGCACGATGC
>CAYYIR010000263.1:0-2447 GCA_964471995.1 uncultured Nitrospina sp.
TCCCCTCGACAAAATCGCGAATTGGAGAAAATTTTGAAATGTCGTGTTATTGACCGGCCCTGGTTGATCCTTGAAATATTTAGTGACCATGCCCGCACACGGGAGGCAAAAACCCAAGTTGAATTAGCTCGCTTGAAATATGCACTTCCGCGGCTAACTAAAATGTGGGGACACCTATCTCGACAAAGGGGTGGCATAGGAATGAAAGATGTAGGTGAAACCCAAATTCAACTCGATCAAAGAATGATCCGCAACCAAATTCATAAACTTGAAAAAAAACTCGAACAAATTGATCGAGAAAAAAAGACACAAAGAAAAAGTCGACAAGGAATTTTCAAAGTCGCTTTAGTGGGTTATACCAATGTCGGGAAATCCAGTTTAATGAACAAACTAACTGGAGCAGATACATTGGTAGAAAATAGGTTATTTGCAACTCTCGATTCTACCGTTAGAAAAATAAAAAAGAACTTCCCATATCCTGTTTTACTTTCAGACACAGTTGGTCTTATAAATAAATTACCCCATGATTTAGTTGCATCTTTTAAAAGCACATTGGATGAAGTGCGCAACGCAGATTTGTTGATTCATGTAGTAGATATCAGCCATCATGAATACAAAAATCAAATGCAAACCACCAATAACCTTTTAATAGAAATGAAAATGGACGAAATAGATGTGATTCTTGTATTCAATAAAACGGATTCGATTGAGGATATCGAAGAATTAGATAAGGCAATTCAAAATTACCCTTCGTCTATTGGTATCTCTTGCAAAAAAAATGAAGGTATCGATACGCTCAGACAACAAATCGTCAATCGCTATGAGAAGAAATTATCACCTCACCAATTAAGTATTCAACACTCCCAAGCTGGCTTGATCTCTAAAATTAGAGAATTTGCTTTAATCGTCAATGAGGCTTATGAAGAAGACCACATCTGCCTAAGCCTCAGACTGCCTCCTGGTGGAAAAACAAAATTAGAAAATCTATTTTCTTCGAGATGATATTATAGAGTAATAAGATTAGCGAGCTTTGCTATAAGCTTCTTTTTTCCATGTGGGCCTTTAAAAAAAACCTCTAACTTCAGGTCTTCCTCCTCCCCGGACCTATTAATCACAATGCCAGATCCAAATTTAGGGTGTAAAACTTTAGTTCCAATCGAAAATTCAGTAGCAGATTCTGTTTTGACCAAAAAAGATGTATTAGAACTGTCTGAAAACTGGGGCGAGGTGCCCATTTGGTAGTCCTGAACACCCGATTCTCTTGTCATTACCTCATCGGGAATCGAATGCAAGAAATCCGAAGGAAGATAATTGAAGGTATTTCCGTAAACTCTTCGACGTCGTGCGTAAGACACGAACAATCTTTTTTTAGCTCGGGTAAACCCAACATAGCAAAGCCTTCGTTCCTCTTCATATTCAGCAGGATTTGACATAGAACTAGCATGCGGTAAAAGTCCATTTTCCATACCCACCAAAAATACTGCTGAAAATTCCAGTCCTTTACAAGAATGTAAAGTCATAAGTGGAAGAACTCCCCTCTCATCATTTAGATTGTCAAGGTCTGCAACTAGGGCAGTAGAATCTAAGAAATCACGCAACGAACCATCTTCATTTTCTACTAACTGCTCGACTGCCGAGTAAAGTTCATTCAAATTTTCCATCCTTCCTTTGCTCTCTCTCGTGTCCTCTTTTTTTAACATGGTTGCATATCCCGATTTTTCGATGACCTCTGTTAGTAATTCTAGAGGATTGGATTGTCGAAAAATTATATCCAGTTGGTCGAGCATACAGATAAACTTTGAAATTCTCCCAGATGCAGCAGGTGTGACAAATTTTTCCTGTCCTGCCCTCCGCAAACCTTCTAGCAAAGAAAATCCTTTCTCTTTACAATAAACCTCCACTTTTTCTAAAGATGTTTTACCTATTCCTCTTGCTGGGACATTGACAATACGTTTTAATGATATCGAATCATTTGGGTTTAAAAGGACCCGCATATAAGCAAGTACATCTTTTATCTCTTTTCTTTCATAAAAACGGAGCCCTCCGATAACCTGATAAGGTATTTCAGCTCTTCTTAGCACATCCTCAATAACTCGCGATTGAGCATTAGTTCGATATAAAATTGCAATTTCATTAAAAGAATAACCTGCTTCCTCAGATAGATTTATAATGCGGTCACAAACAAATTCTGCCTCACGTGTTTCATCTTCTGCCTTAAAACAGATTACTGGGTTTCCTTTTTCATTCTGTGTCCATAATGTCTTTTCATTACGGTTCTGGTTTTCCTTAACCACACTGCTTGCTGCATCCAGAATACTTTGAGTTGATCTGTAATTTTCTTCTAACTTGATTACTGTGGTACCTGGATAATCTTTTTCGAATTTGAGAATATTTTCTATATTTGCACCTCTCCATCTATAAATACTTTGATCGTCATCTCCAACTAC
>CAYYIR010000264.1:0-2415 GCA_964471995.1 uncultured Nitrospina sp.
CCAGAAAAATTGTATTTAACAAATTCCCTGTTTTGAGATGAAGTAAAAAAAGCATATTTCGAGTTACCCTGAATTAAATAAAGTTTTTTGGGGAGTTGAGAATTTAAAGCCTTGAATTCGTCTGAATTAGATAGCCACATTTTCTCAGGATTTTCCTGTAGTTGTTTTTTCAAATCTTCTTGGTCAGTAATAGGAGCCTCTAAATCTCTATCTGCATAAAATAGCATCGCATGTTTTGGGTTCCAAAATGAAAGTTTAAAGTTTCCAATTTTTTCATTTTTTGGAATGTTGAGTTTGATTATGGATGCCAAATGGCGCACCTCTTTGCTACTTTCCGCTAAAGTTACTTTAACTTGAAAAGGAGTCGTATTTATAAACAATGCTGTCAAGCAAGCGGTTCCTAGCAACCCTCTCATTAACCTTTCTTGCCAGAGAGGAGTCAGCCATTCATAAAATGTTTTCGCGATGATGATGGATAAGGCGGGGAAAATCATAATGAGGTAACGTATAGTATGATTTTTACTTGTGCTCATAACCAAGAAAACTAAAACTGGCCATATGAAAAGTAATAATGAGTTTTCATCCCTATCAATAAAACCATGTTTATAAAATTTATACAATCCGATCAGGGCAAATGGCAGCCAAGGCCAATAATTTCGTAAAAAATCTTCAGAGTACCCTAAGAAATTAAACGAGACATTAATATCGCCAAATCCTCGATTAAAAATTAAAACTCCAAAATGGATATCAATAAACTGTTGCCCAAATTCCAACCAATTAATTAAATGCCAACTAAATCCTAAACCTAAGGCAATTAAAAACCCTAAGATTAAAAATGGATTTAACATTTCCTTCCACTGCCGATTGAAAAGCAAATATGTAAAAGCAATCGCCAAAGGAAAGATTCCAAGTACACTTTTAGATAAAATCGCTGCTGCAGTTGAGAGGCCAAAAATCAGATAACACGTTTTATTTGTTTTTGCTTTTACAAATGCGAAAATTGCAAGTGTAACAAAAAATGCTAAATGAATATCAACCATTGCTCTGCGTGCAGAGTCTATGAATATACCCGGGAAAATCAAAATTAAAGAGGAAGCAAAAGCAACCCAGGAATCTTTATATAAATGGTCAGCCAAACGATAAGTTAGGATTACAATTCCCATACCCAACAAGGCAGAGGGGAATACAGCAGAAAAACTGGATACCCCAAAGATGCTGTATGCCAAAGCCATTAACCAAAAGGGAAGAGGGGTGTTTGCAAAATCAGGGTTGCCTGCAAGGGTGACTATCCAAAAATCCCCTGAATCATAGATTTCCTTCGCCTTCTGAGCATAAAACGCATCATCAAAATTAGTAATGCCGGTGTCTAGTTGTCGTCCTAGTGTGATTAATAAAGAAATAAAAATCAGGAAATAAACTTGAAAATTTTTATTGTTAAGTATGGTAGTCAATATTTTTTATAGTTAAGGTTGAGGCTTGGAACAAATATATAAAAAGGTTTATTTGGCTGGAGGGGTTTCTATTTTCTAGATTTTAAAGATACTGATTCAATCTATCTTTTTCTTCATCATTTAAGATGGGACTATACAAAAAACCAAAAGTTTCGAGCCGCCAGACAAGAACATCCAATCCTTTTAGCATATTAAACCAGTAAAACATTGCTGGGAAAAAGGATTTTCTGTTTAAATCATTATTGCAGAAAATAAAATCTTTCAATTGTTGTCGCGAATGATTTATGAGCTTCCGGTTTCCTCGGGTTTTAATGATTTTATAAAGAGTGAGTAAGTTTTTAAACTTTTGCAGCATCAATAGAGGAATTTAAAAAATGTTTAGAGAAAACCCTGATTGCGCTTTTACTTTCATTTTGTAACAATTTTATACTAAGAGTTAATCGAAGTAAAGGAACGGTAATGGTTTGTTCGGGCTATTCCTAAAAGAAAGATAACATTATGTTAGAATCCTTTTAAATCTTGATTCACCAACAGAACGTAAAAGTTATTCGGAAATAAAATAATATAAAACTATTTGACTATTAACCTGCCTAGATATGAGATCTGAAAAAATTAGCGAAAAAGCCTGTAAAAAAATAGATTTAGATACTGTCCTTGTGAATGAGCATTTAAAAACTCTCGAAGAGATGGTTAGTATCGATAGCCGTAGTTTTGGTGTAAATGAGTTCAAAGGTGACAGAACAGTTCCCACCGATATGGTAGAAATTCTTGAGTGTGCAAAAAATTACCTGACCAAGATTGGATTACCCAAAGTATGGATAAATAATTCAGGCAAAAAACATCTGTTTCCTATTTTGATGGGAGAAATTTTTGTTTCAGACGTGAAACCCACACTATTATTTTACGCGCATTTGGACAAGCAACCCTATATGGACAACGAAAAATTTGAGAAATGGGGCGGTAC
>CAYYIR010000265.1:0-2414 GCA_964471995.1 uncultured Nitrospina sp.
AGAGCTGTACAGTATCCCATTGATAACACGAACAGCCGCCATGAATGCAGAATGCATGGCTACTAGAAAAAACAGAGCACTGAAGATACCTAGGCCCACCTCAGGAAGAATATTAGTTTGAAACTTCACATCAATAATCCTCAAGATCGTTAAAGAAGGACCCACTGTTATCATCAGGCCAGTCAAAACTAGGACAGATTTTTTCTTATCTTTATTTTGCAATAGCTTATTAGCGCTAAGACCTGCGATCACCGCACCAGGAATGGTTAATGCCAATATCAAGGTAAATTCATCAGGTAACCATTGCCAAAAATAATTAATTAAATAAATACTAAAGACACCACTTAAAGAGCCAACGATTCCAAATAATGAGGTACCAATGATCAAATTCCGCCAAGAATTATTCTTCCATAAAGCTAAAAGTCCTTTTATAACACCAGTTTCTTTTGTTTCGTCTTGTGCGGTTGTTTGTTCAAACTTAGATTCAACGTGCCTAAGCCTGAAAACTGAAATAACACTGGTAACTAAGAAAAGCGTCACGACAATAAGAGAAACGGCCTCGTAACCACTCTCTTGATTCCAATTGTTTCCAAATATCACAGCTATGGTTGTGTAAAAAATGACAGTACCTAATATGCCAAAATTATTATTCCTGGCGTGTAATAAATTCCTTTGTTCATACCCTTTTATCATCTCTATCCCTAATGAAGCTCTCGGGATAAAAAACATAGTGCTGCTTATCCTGGTAATGATGATGAATAAAAGGAGTTGTGCGAAAAGAGCAAACTGACTATTTCCTAATTGAGCATTAAATAATAGAAAAACACCTATAGCGAAACCGATTAGCCCAAATGCCATGAAAGGTATTCGTCTTCCATACCTGGAACTGATTCTATCAGACATTCCTCCAATCATTGGGTCTGTGAAAGCATCCACAAACAAAGACAAAGCGATGCCTAATCCACATAAGAAAGGTTCCAAGCCAAGGACTTGATTGTAGAAATAAAGAAGGAACATGCCCAAAAAAGCTTCACTAGCGGCTCCGCCTACGTTTCCTAATGCCCAGGTATTGAGATATTTTTTTTGGAGTTTTTCCACTTCCTTTAAAGCTAACCTCTTCTTTTAATAAGTCGATCTACAAACATACCGAGAAGTGCTAGAAAAATTAGAACGATAAATCTTGGTGTTGTCATATTTACAGTTGCTTCTGATGGAGTAACCGTAGCATATTCAATACCACCCGTTCGTTTAGAAAATACTTCAAGGTATTCATCGGAAGTTACCATGCTAATGAAATCCCTTTTAGAACGATATCTAACCAAAATTACTTCATCCCAAGTCTCATTTTCTATATTTCCATTTAAAAGAAAATCAGGTAATTCACCTGAATAAATTGGATGACCGGCTCTCTTGAAAAGTAATCTTATTACGGCTTGACCATAAGCTTGATAAGAAGCCGGTACGCCTTGATGAGGTTCATTTTCTGCATATTCATAGCGGTTTAGGTTGAGCATGAAAAACTCACTGCCGTCATCGTCTTCTAGCATTTCTAGAATAACAAGGCTATTAGGCTGATCTTGTACTTTACTAGCGAGGGTTCTTATTTCTTCATCCGTGAAAGGATCGATACCCCATCCGTTATACCAAGACAAAAAAATTAGATAGATAGCTGTGAAAACTGTAGCGCTAATTAATCTTATCTTTTTCATGTATTAAAAAACTGGAGCGAGATACGAGAATTGAACTCGTCTCTCAACCTTGGCAAGGTTGCGTAATACCACTATACCAATCTCGCTAAATCAGAACGGAGCATTATAGACGATTTTTTTTAAGTATTTACTCCTTCATTAGCTGAAGGTCTCTCTAAGGATATTCTTCTGCACTTTACCCATGGCATTTCTTGGCAGTTGGTCAATAAACTTTACTTCTTTCGGTACTTTAAACCCTGCCAATTGATCCTTTATTTCAGAAATTACCTCTTTTTCATCGAGCCTCACTTTTTCTTCAGAAACAATAATTGCCACCACCCTTTCTCCTAGGTCTTCATCACTAAGACCAATAATTGCCGATTCAAGGACTCCTTCTATTTTATCAATTATAGTTTCAATCTCTTTTGGGTAAACGTTCAAACCGCCCGATATGATCATATCTTTGGATCGCCCTATGATGCTTACGTATCCGTCTTCATCAATTAGACCTTTATCTCCGGTATCAAAGAACCCGTCTTCAGAAAAATCTTCTTTAGTTTTTTTAGGCATTTCCCAATAACCTTTAAAAACATTTGGTCCTTTGACTTGAAGATTCCCAATCTCACCTTGCGGAAGAGCGATAATTACTTCATCAACCACCCTAACTAGTACATCCTCAAGGGGCAGCCCAACGGTACCTGATTTCCTGCCCCCTTACAAAGGGTT
>CAYYIR010000266.1:0-2351 GCA_964471995.1 uncultured Nitrospina sp.
ATTCGATTTCACATCGAGTGAAAAACTGCTTGTTAATTTAAGAAGCAAAATAGATCAAAATGTCCCAATGGTCACTGGAGGAAAAGGAAGCCCATGCAATGTTCCAGGTGTTTCCTATTTCAATACCTTTGATAAATATTACGACTATTTAATTAACTACAATCAAACTGAAAAAAACAAGGGGGATGCTTAAATGGTTCATCTCAAAACAAATGAAATGGGAAGTTCCAACAATGCGTATTGCTTGTTTAATTTTTCCGGGATTGGAGGAAAAGGCCCAGCATCTGTTATAGCCATTCTTGCCGCCTCATCAAGAATTTCATAACCTGAGGAATGCTCTACCAAAAGTTTGAGCACTGTTCCATCCTTTCCAATTTTAAAGGATAATTGAATTTTTCCCTGCTGTCCTTTTTCACGCGCTTTAGGAGGATAGATTTTAGCCCTAGCAATCATCTGTCTCACCTTCGTTGTATAACCAGACCAAAGATTATTCAACTCTTCTTCTGATAACCGGTCCTGTTCAGGTACCAAGACGGTCATATTTATAACCTGAGGTTTAAAGGAATATTTTGCAGGACTAAGGGCCGCGACCAAAGTTGCACGTTTTCCGGTACCGATTCTATTAGGGTTTCCTGCTCGCTTTAGTGGCTGGTTTTTATTCCTATCAAACTGTGTATGAACTGGCAAAGCAAGTCTGACAGGCTGAGGATTATCCGAATTCGATGTCTTGTAAAATGACTTATTAACTTTTTCAAATACTTTTAATGAAGTCCCTCTCGCCAAAATTTTTCCAGTCTCGATTTTACCTGCTATTGGAAAAACTATTTTAGGGGAATTTCCTGAAATCTTTTTCGCTATTCTCGGCATCTCCGACTCTACTGGGTTATTAAATTTGGTTTTCTGGATTGAAACCGATGCTCTTACCTGAATATTTTTTACAATTCTCTTCTTTAACACAGCAGTCGTGGGCTTAATAAATTGTATAGGTTTGCTTTCAAATTTTCTTATGGGGTTACTAACAGAGACTAAAGCAGGTTTTTGAAGAATTGGCTTATTAAACTTGCGTAAAATAGGCTCCCTTGCTTTCAACGGTTTTCTTTTTTCCGGGATAACTTGAGGTCTCTTTACCACTTCCAATCGAAACTTTTTGTATTTTTTTTCTGCAAAAGTTGGTTGATTAAAAATTTCAAAAGAATACACCGATAAGAACACAAAGTGAGCAACTATAGAAATCGCCGCCGCATGGCTAAAGTTAAAAGGTGTATTTAATATTTTAGAAATCATATTCTCTATAAATAATTTGCTGATCTAAGATTTAATTCGACCGCGGCAAAGCATGACGTTGGAACCTTCTTCACCGATTTCGGTCCAGGTAGCATACACGCGCCCGCCATTTCCTTTAACCAGGTATGGATAGGCCACACTACCGCCAGTAGATGGTAACGGAGAAGGTTCTGAGACATTAGTGTAGCCTTTGACCCGCACGAGCCATGCCTTTTCACGCCCCCAACCTCCAGACTGATTGGGGTCTCGTCCCTGGAAAATCACCCAGGCTTCATTTCCGATCTCAACCATATCGGGGTGGTTTGCATCCAAAATTTGGCCGTGAATATCTTTCATTAAATTAAAAGATTTTCCATGATCGGATGAATAAGCAAGTTTGAGAGCAGCTTTGTCATCCTTTCCGGTATACCAGGAGATAAAAAGTTTTCCATCGACGTATTCCATGCTCGACCCTGAATGCGCGCAACCGTTCACTTTCCAACCGGTCTTAGTTACCTTTACCGGATCAGTCCATGTTTTACCGCCATCACGAGAAGTGGCAACAACCATGATCCTCTCGTTGTCAGCGTAAACATGACGCCATGAAGCAAATATTTCCCCGTTTTCTCCAAAAGCCAATGCGGCACGGCAACAAGGGCAAACATCTCCAGAAACTTTAATATTTTTTTCAAATGATTTTCCCTGATTTACAGAACGGGCAATATAGAATGAAGAGGTTCCCGGTTTTCCGGATTTTTTATCTCGACCATCCAGCCAGGCTGTAAATATTTTACCGTCAGGGGAAACCTCCATTGAGAAAAATGATTGCGAAGCTTTTCCTTTGTCATCATTAACCCGAATGGCAGGACCGAAACTCCTACCAAAATTCATAGATCGAGCAAATTTAATATCTCGTTTTCCAACCCAGGCGGCAAAAATACCTCGACCTTTGCCCTGCTTAAGCTTAGGACCGTTTTCGCCATGAGCACTGACTTCATCCTTTTCTGAGTTAACGGAGATCGAATTAGAAAAGCTGTCACCTATGTTTTTGGTCTTTGCCATAAACAGGTTTTGTTTACCCTTATTGT
>CAYYIR010000267.1:0-2348 GCA_964471995.1 uncultured Nitrospina sp.
AAGAACCCAACCAAGGGATAAAGGATAACAAATGAATATATTTTAAAATATTATATCGACTAAATGGCTGTTCAAAGTTTGATCTAAAAATTTAATTTAAAGCAGATAATCAACTGCTAGTTTTTCAATTTACATAATACGAATTTTGTTTCACCCAATTTTTTTATATCCCTTTTAGAACACAAATTAGAACCATCACCAGAAAACCCTACCGCATAGACAGTTGTTGTAGAATCAATACCATTCTTAATATCATAAAAATTTTCGTCTCCAAAAAAATACACCTTTCTTGGGTACAGTCGTTGAATCACTGGCGATCTATTTGAGCCAAATTCCCAATTATCGGTAGGCATCAAAATTATTGTGTTTTCCTGTGTAATATTTCGGATTTTATTGGCCACTTTGTAGGTTTGCAAATACTGGTTCGGCGTGTCCATTGCCCCTGGAGTTTCCATTAAATTCTCCGGCCCAAATTCCCAATGATCAATTAAAAATTGTGCTCGTGGAATTATAAATACATACATCATAACAAAAATATTAAAAACTATAATTCCTAAAATCATGTTTTCAACCCAATTTCGTTTAACCATTTCTCATCCTCTGCTTTACAAAAGGCAATGATGATATAAAAAATATGAAAACAGGGTAGACAGACATCATTCCACGAGTATCGGAAAGGTTTATGCTATTCCCAGGTTGGATAAAAGTAGCAAAGACAAATTGACTTAGGCTTGGCCATTTGGGGTTAGAGTACGCAAATATAGCTAAGTGGGTGAAAAGAAACAAAATCAGAAAAAAACCTAAAGTTTTTTTTATTTCAGATAATTCTTTGAGCTTCTCAAAAAATAGAAAAATGACAAGTGAAGACGTAAATAAATAAAAAATATGGACCGTTGAGGTTCTATATATACTTATTATAATTTTTTTCCAAACAGGAACAGGCCCTACTCCTACTATGAGGAGCATAATAAAATATCCCACAACCGAAACAACAAATGCCAAAAGTATACTTGGCTTAGAAATTTTCCATTTTCCCCATATCAGGCCTAAAGCAAGTATCCATAAAAAAGCACAAACTCCACCCACAACCTTGATTTGGCTCAAGATATCCATTTCAAATGTGAGTAAATTTAAAAACCACATGGAAGGAAACAAAAGAAGGCATGGGAAAAATACCTTCAAAGATTTTGAACCCCTATTTTCATCTTTAAATCGACTGAAAATATAAATCGTCAAAAAAATTGGAATCAAATCATACAAAAGAAACTCTATACGCGTCCAAGCTGCTAGTCCCAACAATAGACCGCTGACTAAAGCATATGAGTTCTTTTGATTTAATGAAGAATTCTCTATTTCACTTTGGACCCAAAAATACCAATACAAAATACCAGTTGAATAAAATACTGCCGTTGTCATATCAAGAAAGGGCAAAACTCCATGCCACCAGAAATAAGGAGTTGTTGCCAAAATCATTGTAAATAGACATGCCATTTTCTTGTTTTCAGTGAGGGACAGAACGCGCGAGTAAAAAATTATATTAAGGCATAGATATAAAAGAGGAAAAATTATCTTTAAAAATTCAACTTCAAATGCAATAAGATAAACAAATAACAGAGGAATGAAGGGAGGATATTGTTTGAGCTGAGGAACCACCCAATCTGAATCAAATCGAACCTCATTAAAAAAGGACATGCCTTTTATGTGGTACCAGATGGCATCCGACTCCGTTATGGGGAAAAACCAAGCATTGATCATACTAAATATAAAAAGCCCGACTACGCCTAATAGAGTCAACCAAATTAATTTCTTGTCCCTACCTGGTGTTTCCTTAACACTTGTACTTACAGGAAGAAATAAGGTAAATATCAAAAATACTACACTTGTACTGAGCTGTATATCCACATTAGGCTTTATACCCAAACGGATCAGAATAAATAAAAAAAAGCTTTTCAATGCCAATGCAAATAGGAAAGCCAACGCTAACTTTTCCAGCTTGAAAGCCCATTCAAATCGATTAAGACACGCGCGAAGAGAGGCACACCACAATAAGGTAAAATCAATCCAAATCATCAAAAAGGTTCTTTAAAGTAGTTTCGAAAACCAAATTAGTTTTAACAGATTTAAAAATTAAAAAACTCAGGCTTGATTTTTTTTGTCGAGAGGGTCTACCTCCATATTTCCCTTAAAAGCATTTTCTGCTTCTTTATAAAAACGTTCCCGGTGGAGCATGTGCTTTTGGGAGAAGTGAAAGACGTGAAGTTGTTTGGCGCAGGCTTCTCGTGCCAAAATTCCGGCCTGATGAGATGTTAAATGGAACCTTTCCTGCCCTCTTGCCGCTTCATCGGCGA
>CAYYIR010000268.1:0-2317 GCA_964471995.1 uncultured Nitrospina sp.
AAAACGAAAAATTGCACAGTACGTATTTGATCAAAATAAATATCCTTATTAGGAGATAAAATGAGTAAATCAGTTATTATTGATGCTGGACGTTCACCGATTGGTATTAAAAATGGACAAATGATTGGTATCCGTCCTGAAGATTTAGCTGCGCAAGTTGTAAAACAGTTACTTGCAAGAAATGAATCCATTGATGCTAAAATGGTTGAAGATGTAGTTGTTGGCTGTGCTTTCCCTGAAGGGCCACAAGGAATGAATATTGGAAAAACGATTGGTGTACTTGGAGGACTGCCAGAAGAATCAACAGGAAAAGTTGTTAACCGCTTTTGCGGTTCCTCGATGGATGCAGTGCATCAGGTAAGTGCTGCGATCGATTGCGGTGATATTGATGTAGGCCTAGCTGTTGGTGTTGAAGATATGTTCTCAGTTCCCATGGGTGGGTTTGCTCCTGATTTTCATCCTGAGTTAGCTGAACAAGAATATTTTATAGGTATGGGTGAGACTGCAGAAAATCTGGCAAATGACTTAGATATATCTAGGGAAGACCAAGAAGCTTTTTCTATCTCGTCACATGAAAAGGCGCTAAAAGCTTATAAAGATGGAAATTTTGAGAAAGAATTGTTTTCTGTGAATGTTGATGGTGAAGTTACTGTTAAGAATGATGAAGGACCCCGCGAACCTGATGTTGAAAAAATTAAGAGTTTAGGACCTGCTTTTATTGAAGGTGGCTCTGTGACGGCTGCAACTAGCAGCCCTATATCAATAGGCGCTGCTGCAGTATTAATCACAAGTGACACTTTTGCTAAAGATAATAATCTAAAACCTAGAGCTGAGATAAGCGCACGAGCAGTAGCTGGTGTTCATTGGAATCGCATGGGCATGGGACCACTTCCTGCAACTGAAAAAGCACTAAGTAAAGCAGGATTAAAAATGGATGAAGTTGAAACGATTGAACTAAACGAAGCATTCGCAGCACAGGCCTTATATGTTATTCGTGAAGGTGGTTGGGATCAAAATAAAATAAATCTTAATGGAGGTGCAATCGCATTGGGACACCCGCTAGGATGTTCAGGCGCAAGAATCATCACCACTCTTTTGAATGTCATGGAACAGCAAAACACAAACACAGGTTTAGCAACGATGTGTATTGGTGGTGGCCAGGGAATTGCAACAATAATTAAAAGGTCATAATTAATGAGTGGACAAATTAACAAAATAGCTGTCTTAGGTGCTGGAACTATGGGAGCACAAATTGCTGGACATTTCAGTAACGCCGGCATCCCTTCCTTACTATTTGATATCAATTTAGAATTAGCCCAAAAAGGAGTTGATGGATTAACAAAACTAAAGCCAGCCCCTCTTTATAAACCAAAAAATTCTGAATTAGTAACTCCTTGTACATATGATAATGATCTTGAAAAGCTTAAAGATATTGACCTCGTAATTGAGGCTGTTGCAGAAAATTTAGAGATTAAACACACTGTATACAAAAATGTGGTTCCTCATTTAAATGACTCTGTAATCATGACATCAAATACATCAGGCATTCCACTGGCAGACCTTATCCAAGTATTGCCAGAAAAATTGCAATCTCGATTTATGATTACTCACTTTTTTAACCCACCTCGATATATGAGACTTCTGGAACTTGTCAAAGGTCCTAAAACCGATGAGGCAGTATATGATTTGCTTTCAAACATTGGTGAAGATGTTTTAGGCAAAGGGATTGTTCATGCTAAAGATACTCCCAATTTTATCGGGAATCGAATCGGTGTTCATGGCGGAAACAATGCTATTAAGCTAGCAATTAAAATGGGTCTAACTGTGGAAGAAGTGGATAAATTAACCGGAACTATTGTTGGACGTCCAAAAAGTGGAGTTTTTCGTACCACTGATATAGTTGGATTAGATGTGCAGGCTCATGTTTCTTCAACAAGTTATGATAATTTGCCTGATGATGAAGCTAGAGAAGCACTTAAAGCTCCTGAAATATTACAAACACTTATTGATGATGGCAGGCTCGGACAAAAAACTAAGGCGGGATTTTATAAAAAAACAGATGATGGAATTTTATCAATTGATCTCAAAACTGGTGAATATCAAGCTCAAAAAAAAGTAAGGTTTGATGGATTTCGATTGGCAAAAAGCTATCAGTCTGTTGGGGATAGATTAAAAGCACTTGCCTTTAGCGATGATAAGGCAGGCAAATTTTTCTGGGAGATTACAGCTGACTCCTTAATTTATTCAGCTAATCGTATTCCCGAAATAAGTGATGATATAATTAACATAGATAATGCTATGAAATGGGGATACGGTT
>CAYYIR010000269.1:0-2289 GCA_964471995.1 uncultured Nitrospina sp.
CACCTGCTAAAAGCCCACCTGGAAATGAACGCAAAATATCAATGCTAGGCTGGTATTCTTCAAAAATCCTTCCTTTCTGCGAACACCAAAGTAGAATGCCAGGTATCACTCCCATAACATTCATGGGAAAAATAATTAAGGCCTTAATTAAAGGAAGGGTGACCTTCATTCGTCTAGCATTCTAACTGTTTCATCAACCGTAGTCGAATACCATCAAAACTATAAAACCGATGGTAACAAAGGCGGAAAACCAAGCCATAAATTTAAGCATTATAAATCACCTTAATAATATCCAATCATTATGTATGAGGCTTGTGAATATTGATCTAAGCCTTCATGCTCCGAAGGCTAAAGTTTGCCTATTCTCCCAACGAGAAAAGAAATCGTCAAGCCTTAACGTTTGATCGTTAATTTTTCCTACTACGTTGAGAGTTGCCACTTTGTGGGCGCCTTCTTCTCGCCGTAGGCCTGTTATTTTTTCTCGAAGATGAACGAGAACCATAAAACCTTTTTTTCTGAGGGGCTCGGATTTTGGAACTTGAAGAACGACCTCTTTTTGAGGCGATTACTTCCGAATGATAGATATGATCTTGGACCATTTCTACCGGAATTTTTATCGCACGCTCTATCTTTTTCAAATAGCCCAGCTCTCCATTATCACATAAGGACAAGGCTATACCTTTTGCCCCTGCCCTTGCCGTTCTGCCAATTCTATGGACATAGCTTTCTGGTTCGTTCGGCAACTCATAGTTGATTACATGAGTTATTCCATCCACATCGATTCCCCTGGATGCTATATCAGTAGCAACAAGAACGCGGATTTTTCCTGATTTGAATTTATTTAAAGCTTCTAAACGAGCCGCTTGCGATTTATTACCATGAATTGCGTCTGCCCTGATTTTAATTTTACTAAGATTTTTTACAATCTTATTCGCGCCATGTTTGGTACGAGCAAAAATAAGAGCTCTTTCGATTGTTGTATCTTCTAAAACGGATTTTAGTAATGCTCCTTTATTTTCTCGGTCCACAAACAATACCCGCTGATCAATTTTATCAACAGTGCTAGAAGGTGGAGTCACCTCAACTTTTACCGGATCCTTTAAAAAGGTTTTGGTAAGGCGTTGTATCTCAATGGGCATAGTGGCCGAAAACAACATAGTTTGACTATTTTTTGTAATAGAAGAGTGAATTTTTTTCACGTCGGGTAGGAAGCCCATATCCAGCATGCGATCTGCCTCATCCAGAACAAAAACCTCTATCTTGTCGAGGCGCAAGTATTTCTGATTGTATAAATCTAGCAATCTACCTGGAGTAGCCACCAGGATATCCACTCCGGGTCTAAGAGCTTTGACTTGTTTTTCCTGCCTGACACCACCATAAACTACAGCCTGGCTTAAGTTCAAATAGCGCCCATAAATCTCAAAGCTTTCGCTGATCTGTACAGCAAGTTCTCGAGTTGGAGTCAGAATAAGAGAACGCACTCCTTTTTTGCCAGCAGATTGGTAGTTTTCTTTTAAACGCTGAAGGATGGGCAGGGCAAATGCTGCTGTTTTTCCTGTTCCTGTTTGTGCGCAACCTAAAAGATCGCGGCCTTCCAAAAGATGCGGAACAGCCTGCATTTGGATGGGGGTCGGACTAGCATATTCTTCATCGTTGACTGCCCTGCAAAGAGGGGCGATTAAATTTAGAGTATTAAATCCATTAGGTGTTTGTGATGCTGTGTTGGTTTGCATAGTTTCCTTAAATAATTAAAAATAAAATAAATGCCTTATTTAAAAATACGGCACTGTTAGAAAAGACATCGAAAGTCTACGATCCGAGAGTTTTCTAAAAATAATTTTTAGGGGGTTTGAGCTTAAGTGAGAAAACGGGGAGAAAATCTAGGGCTGGAGACTGCGCAACCAAAAAAACTGCACCTGTAATTCTCTAGACGGCTATAACCACATAAAGTTTACGTCATTATATAATAATTTTTTAAATAATACGAATCTTTAAATTTGTCCAGCCTGCTAGTGAAATATTGAAACAAATACATTAAGCTATTAGTTGGAAACTATTTTTCTACTGATGAACTGCCTCAAATACCAACATGAAAAACCCAAATAGGAAACGATAAATTGCTGCAGTATTATTTTTCAAAAATATTTTGATTTATAAAGCTAATAGGATCTGAAAAAATTATTAAACTATAAATGGATACTACCGAACTAATTAAAACATTCATAATTCTTGTTGCCGTTATAGATCCGATTGGCAACATTCCTGTTTATATATCCTTAACCTCGAATA
>CAYYIR010000270.1:0-2276 GCA_964471995.1 uncultured Nitrospina sp.
ACTTTTTCGGCAAAATTTTTCTCATAGCTAGAAATTAATTGTGAACCCTGACCCTTGATTTTTCCCTTCAAATAATAACTTAATACTGAACGCCATTCGTACCAATCATTGGCGCCTGAAAAAATGTTGTAGCGCCGGAGAAAAGGGATAGGCAAATCCACCACCTGCTTTATAAAAATATTATCCATGCTAATTTTCCCTGTGCGCTTAAAAAATCAAGAGGGCTTCAACCAAGATGGCGCCAAAAATTTGTTTTAACGACTACACAACAATTTTCGCCAAAGCTTGAATGTTTCATCCAAATAAAAATAATCTTCAGGTATATCCAAATCCGAAGGCTCATTCAATTCCTGGCAAAGCATTTTTATATCCGTGACGAAGTTGACCGTTGAAAAACCGTATAAAGGGTTTAAATTAAAATTATCTTTTTGGCCAGCAACTATAACTGGGAGACCTAAGTAACCTGCCTCAATACATGCTGTGGTAGAGTTTGAACAATAAATTGTATCCGAAATTGACCAAAGCTTGTCCAAAGATTTTGAGGTCAAACTATACTTAAACTCAGGATTAAGGGTATCCAAAATAGCTTTTACAGGAAAATCATTATGGCTTTTTATCAGAATTTTATCGTATCCCGCCAATCCATTTAGACAAGCTGCTTCATGCAATAGATTAAGTTGAAAAACTGTTTCATGATAAGGTTGCCCCGTTAGCACCAATAAAGTTCGGCCAGAAATCTTTTTTTCTTTTTTTTTGCTACCGTAATTACCCAGTAGACTCCAGTAGCGAAGCGCCTCAATTTTAACGATTTTTTCAATTGGGTACTTCGAGTCCCGCAACATTCTATAAGCATCGGGGCTGTTTAACCCCAAAACATCCGCCATGGGAGGTTTTTCCTTTTCTGAGGCTCCGAAAACTCTAGGATCATATAGCAACCTAAAATCCAGAGCCCTTATAGTTGCATGTTGATGAGCAAGGGTTTTGGTTTCTCTCTGATGCCTTTTCCAAGCAGAAATCAAAGCTGATTCGTATGGTTGATTTTCAAAGAGAAACAGCCCCCATGGCTTAGCAGGTATTGCTTTAGCCATGGAATCAAATAGGAAAGAATAAATAATCCCCTCCATAGCGTCTTTCCCAAAAAGTGAAGAATTCCAATCATGCTGCAACATCGGGAAAAAGTTAAGTTTGGACGCAGGAAATTTAAAAAATTTTTTAACTCCCTTTAATTGCAGACCCTTCGAATATAATTTTAAATAAATACTTATGCATTTTATAAAGGTTTTCAGATTAAAAAATTCCTCCAGCAAAAAGTGTCTATACTTATCGGGGGAATGTTGATTGCATTTATTTCTAATATCTATAGAGTCTTTATATGTTATCTGCCCAGACTTTGAATATAGCCAAACCCAGTTTACCGCAAAGGGCAATTCGTCCAGTAATTGGTGTAGTTTCTCCCAATAGCGCGAATAAAACCTACCATCATTAGCCTTTTGCAAATCTATATTTGGGAAATATGTAACTACAGTTACGCTGTCTTGAATGGATTGTTGTTTTTTATTTATATTGCCTGATCTTATATGACGAAAATTCATGACCCATTTACGGACCAGAAATAGAAGGACTTGAAGCCAATAGGGTAAATTAAAAACTAGTCGTTTAATTCCAGTCCACTCGGGCTCTATCTGGCATTTTTTCTCGGATATTCGCTTATAAGGGTGACCAAGCTCTTTACACCAGTCCCGAAGAACCTGATGTACCAATTGATTGTTGCCGCAATAGATCAATCCATTGCATCCCTTCTCCAAATACATTTTCTCTAAAACTCTTAATTTAAAAATCTGGTAAATACCTGGACTTAAGAATGGTGATTTTGCCGCAACTTTTGTCATCCACCAGAAGGAAAGATTGTTAAAGATCTGCAAGTGAGAAAATAAGGTCTCGTTATTAATCTGGCATTTTCCTAATTCATAAACCCAGCAAAGGTAATCTTTTTTTATGAAAAGGGCTTGTTGTTCAACTTTTTGAGGTATGGATTCTTGTTTAGGGGAGGGATCGAACCGGGCCCAGTGAGCAACTACCTTTGCATTGTCACTCCACTGACTATCCCCGTCCAAAAGAATCATCGCAGAATCTTCCTGCATATTTTCTCTCATCCTTTTTGAGAATAGTTTTTTAAAGAGGGTGTGCCAAATCACGCTACTCTTGGACTTTTGTATAATTGTAATATTTTCGATTACAGTTTCAGTGTGCTATCTTTATTAAACTTATCATATTTA
>CAYYIR010000271.1:0-2252 GCA_964471995.1 uncultured Nitrospina sp.
AAGCAAGATATCTATTCAAACTGGGACATCACATGGCGGAGTACCCTTACCAGATGGAACTGTAGCAGAAGTTAATTTAGATTTTAATACGCTTGAAAAACTCTCCCAAGTTTCACGTGAAAGTTATGGATTAGCAGGGGCCGTGCAACATGGCGCTTCCACCCTGCCCCAGGACCTATTCCACAAATTCCCAGAACTAGAAACAGCGGAAATTCACCTTGCTACCGATTTTCAAAATATGACTTACGGCAGCGAACTATTTCCTAACGATTTTAAAGAAGAGATATATGCTCATCTCAGAAAAAAATTCTCAGCTGAGAAAAAAGAAGGTCAAACTGATGAACAATTCATTTATAAAACACGGAAGAAGGGGTTCGGTGAATTCAAATCAAAGTTCTGGAACCTATCCAAAGAAATTCGAGAGGGTATCGGTAAAGAACTAGAAAGTAAAACAGATTTCCTTTTCGAACAACTGGCAGTAAAAAATACCCGCGCCGATGTGATAAAAACCGTTGAGCAAACGCCAATTTATCCGAACCTTGAATCTGAAATCAAAACCTGCCTATAATAAAACACCTGTAACAACCCTGAAGAAATAAATTTTGATAAGTATTTTTACACATTATAAAGGGTTGGGCCTGTAGTCGAAATCATACATAGGATTATTTTTTTTTCTCACCGTTTTACTTGAAATACTATTGCCATCAATATTCTGAAATTTTGAAAGATAGCCCAAGATTATGTTTTGGTCCCGCTTTTTAAGTTTAGCCATTCCCCGCTCCCGCTGCATCAATGCGATCGTTTTTTTCCAATTTTTCCTGCTCATATGGTTTTGAAGAATAATTTCTGCAGAATGACAGCCGGTGCATTTCTCTAGCACAAGCTTGACTCCCTTACCCACCGGCAGCCCCTGCAAATTAATTTCTTCTTGAGCTAAAACGTTTTTTGTTATCAGTATTACCAATGCTGAGAGAGTTATATAAAACCTGAATTTATCCCCTGCCCTTGATTTAAACATTATTAACCAACAGTAACCGCGATTCGATGCATTGCATTATTTATATATCCTGAAGGGTTCCATCCTGGAACAACCATAGGTTGCATTACCCCCTTACTATCAGTCGCCCTTGCCCACACCTCATAATATCCTTGGCTAGGAAGTTTAATAATGGCATTCCAATTTTGCCAAGCATAGGGGTTCACGGGTTGTTTTAGGTTTGCTTTCTGCCAAGTTTGACCAAAATCTATAGATACATGAACGGTCTGAACAAAGCGGTCACCGGCCCATGCATGACCTCTAATTTCAAGTTTTTTGCCCTGTTTAATATTTATTCCTGTTTGTGGATTGGTAATTAAAGATTTTACGGGCATTGATTCAATGATTGCCATATCTTTTAAAGGAACAGATGTGCCAGGTTTAACCGGATATTTAGGTACTCTATAGCGATCCATTTTCATACCATCATGAATACGATCTCGAATCACAATTTTTTTCAACCATTTTGGAGAAGTTGAACCTGGCCAGCCAGGGCTTATAATTCTTAATGGAAAACCGTGTAAAAATGGAAGGGGTTTCCCGTTCATTTCCCAGGCAATCAGTGTGTGGTTATCTAAAGCTTTAGAAATTGGGGTTCCTCGCGAAATAGAGGCCATATTGGGATTTCCGGAAAGATGAAGGTCTGCACCGTAATAGCCAGTATAAATAGCGGAGCCCTTAAGTTCCGAAGCTTTTAAAACATCACTCAATCTGACCCCCTTGTATTTAGAACAGCCAACTGCTCCAAACTTCCACTGATTTCCTTTTGCCGGCGGATAATAGCCTGCCCTGCCATTTCCTCCGCACTCCATCTGTAATGCATAGGTATGATGTTTAAACTTTCTTTTCAAGTCTCCCAGACTAAACTGCATCGGTTTGTGAACTTCTCCCTCAACGGAAAATGTCCATTTATTAGCGTTGATTTTTTCTTTTGGAGGAAGACCGTTATTTCTTACAAAATGATTAGCATCGGAAGTAAATTCTTCATCCAACAAATGAGCGGGAGGTTCAGCATTAACAGGTCGATCATTTAAAATAATCAAACCTTCTTTTCCTTCAATAATTTTTTTTTGATCCGTTTCAGCTAGGGCCAGAGGAATAAAACCTCCCGGCATATTACGAAAAAAAGGTATCTGCGAACCAATAGCCAGAGCCATAGAAGCTAAACCGGTTTTTTTCAAAAAACCCCTTCTTGATAAAGGTTTTCTATCCCATA
>CAYYIR010000272.1:0-2237 GCA_964471995.1 uncultured Nitrospina sp.
TTTTATAACGACGATATTTTGATTTTTCTGCAAAGGCGTTTTCGAAAACCACCATGGACCCCACTGCATGAGACCCAGAAATGTTTGATAAGTCGAAGCCTTCAATTATTTCTGGAAAATGTTTTAGTCCTAAAGCGGTTTGTAGTTCTTCCAGAGAGCGGGTTCCCAATTCACCTTTGTCTCGTTCCATTCTCATAGCAAATCTGGCATTTTCTTCTGCCATCCGGATCAAGTCCCGTTTCTTACCTTTTACTGGTACTTCAAGACGCAAACGTTTTCCTTTTTTCTCTGACAACCAGTTTTCGATTAAATCTATATCTCCTATGGGATGGGGCAATAAAATCTCTGCTGGTAGCATAGATTCTTTAGCATAATATTGTTTAAGAAATGAAGAGAGGGTTTCCTCTTCTTTCATTTCGTTGAGAGACTTTAATTGAAAAATCTTCTCTCCTAACATTTTTCCAGATCGAATAATTAACACTTGGGCCATGGCCTGACCTTTTTCAGAGCAATATGCGATCACATCCTGATCCTCCAAAGAGGTAGAAATTATTTTCTGCTTATCTAGAACCGTTTGTACCGCGGCAATTTTATCGCGGAGAATAGCGGCTTCTTCATATCGCGTTTCACGGGATGCCGCATCCATCTTTGTTTTAAGGTTTTTCAGCAAGGTAGTGTTTTTCCCATTCAGGAATAAGGAAACATCTTGCACAACTTCTGAATAATCCTGAGAGGATACTAAACCTGCACAAGGAGCCAGGCAACGTCCCATCTGATGATTGAGGCATGGGCGACGTAATGGGCTACCATCTAATTTGTCTTTGCTCTGGCGTAGTGGAAATATTTTATATATCAGTCGAATGGTTTCACGAACTTCTTTGACCATCGTATAAGGACCAAAGTATGTAGCTTTATCTTTTTTAACAGAACGTACCACTTCTAAACGCGGAAATTTTTCTTGCGTAGTTAAACGTAAATAAGGGTAATTTTTATCATCCTTGAGCAAGACATTATATTTTGGTTGATGTTTTTTTATAAAGTTGCTTTCAAGGATCAATGCTTCGGCTTCTGTTTTTGTGGTCAAAAACTTGATATCATCCACCTTGCTCAAAAATATTCGAGTTCTGGGGTGAAGACTCCGCGAATTTTGAAAATAAGAGCGAACGCGGTTTCTAAGAACTTTTGCTTTTCCTATATAAAGAATTTCCGACCGGCTATCCTTCATGATATAAATTCCGGGTAGTTTGGGAATTTTCTCAATTAAGTCTTTGATTTTTTTTTCCAAAGGGAAACCTCGCATAAATAAGCAAATAGTTACCCTAAAAATATACTCTCATTTTTATGAAGATCGAAAATAATAATCAACGTGGCTTTTGGGGCAGTCGGCTTGGATTTATCCTTGCCGCATCGGGTTCTGCTATTGGCCTTGGCAATGTTTGGAAGTTTCCTTATATAGTAGGTGAAAATGGGGGTGGCGCATTCGTGCTTATTTATCTCCTCTGCATATTTGTAATTGGCACACCTATAATGCTGGCAGAGTTTACCTTGGGGCGTAAAACCAACCTAAATCCAGTAGGCGCTTTCAAATCTCTCACACCACAAACTACATTTACCGGAATCGGCTATATGGGTGTTCTGGCTGGATTCCTTATTCTTTCTTTTTATGGTGTCGTAGGTGGCTGGACATTTGCATATGTGGTGAAATCTATAACGGGCAGTGTACTGTCTTTCACCACACCCAAAGAAGCGGGTACCTTTTTTGGAAATTTTATCGGTAACACAGGAGAAACTCTTTTCTACCATGCTTTGTTTATGGGAGTTTGTATTGCGATCGTTTTAAGAGGAATTCATGGTGGTATTGAAAAAGCCTGTGATATTTTAATGCCCACCCTGGTATTTTTCCTGTTTCTATTGATGATTCGCTCGCTAACCCTTGAAGGAGCTATGGAAGGAGTTGCTTTTTATTTAAGCCCTGACTTCAGTAAGATAAACTCCAACACCATACTCATTGCTCTTGGGCAAGCGTTTTTTTCTCTTAGCTTAGGAATGGGGTGTATGATCACTTACGGTAGTTATCTATCGGACAAAGAAAACCTAACTTCTTCTACCGTTTATGTAGTTATGTTTGATACGATGATTGCCTTACTGGTTGGAATGGTTATATTCCCCGCGGTATTCGCAATGGGCCTAGAACCCACTGAAGGTCCAAGTCTTGTATTCAGTGTTTTGCCCACCGT
>CAYYIR010000273.1:0-2230 GCA_964471995.1 uncultured Nitrospina sp.
GCCGATGAACCCACAGGAAATTTGGACTCAGTAACAGGGCAAGAAATCATGTCTCTTTTCCACGATTTAAATAAAGAAGGTGTGACTTTAATTTTAGTAACTCATGAGAATGAAATAGCTAAACAAGCAAAAAGAATCATCCATATGAAAGATGGAAAAATAGTAAAAGATCTGAGTTTGGAGGAGACCCAAACATGTTGATTTTCGATTTGTTTAGGATGGCTCTTAGGAGTTTAATTTCTCATAAATTGCGAACGTTTTTAACGGCATTGGGAATTATTATTGGGGTAGCATCCGTCATATCCATGATTTCTATTGGCGAGGGAGCTAGGCAGCAAACATTAAGTACCATTGCTAAATTTGGAACAAATATTATTACGATTAAACCGGGACAAAAAAAAACACGCCATGTTACCACAGGCAAAGTAGATACTTTGGTATTAGAGGATGCTAACTTCATAGAAAAAAATGTATCACTTATTACCGGAGTCGCGGCCCAAGTGTATCGTTCTGCTCAATTAAAATTTGGAAACAAAAATACAAACACAACTGTTCGTGGGACCGGTAAAAGTTACGTACATTTAGCAAATTTTGAGATGCAAAAAGGGCGATATTTTAATCAACAAGAAGTTAATGCAGCAAAAAGAGTATGTGTTTTAGGGGCTACCGTAGTTAAAAATCTGTTTGAAGAGAGTAACCCGCTAGGTAAAACCATTAAAGTCGATGGCAAAAACTTCATTATTATTGGCATGACAGAACCTAAGGGAGCTTTGAGTTGGTTTGACCCCGATGACCAAATATTTATACCTGTAACCACCGCACAGAAACGTGTTTTTGGCATGGGTCATATTCAATCAATAGATGTGCAAGCAGCAAATATAGAAGATCTTGAATTAATTAAAGAGGACATAGCTCAAATATTAAGATTGCGACATAATACTCCAGAAGGTAAAGAAGACGACTTCTATGTACAAAACTCCTCTCAATGGTTGAATAGTTGGGGAGACGCCGCAAAAACTTTCACTTATTTATTAGGCGGAATTGCAGCCATATCTCTTATGGTTGGAGGAATTGGTATTATGAATATAATGCTTGTCTCAGTCACAGAACGTACCCGTGAAATTGGTATTCGAAAAGCAATTGGTGCCAAAAAAAGAGAAATTCTAGAACAATTTTTAATCGAATCTGTCGTAATAAGTTTTTTAGGCGGGGGCATTGGAGTTCTAATGGGAATAGCTATATCTAAAATGGTCTCGAATATAGGAGGTTGGGAAACAATTGTATCTACACAGTCTATTCTTCTTGCCTTTGGATTTTCAGTCGGAATAGGAATATTTTTCGGATTTTATCCTGCGAACAAGGCTGCAAATATGAATCCCATCGAAGCATTACGTTACGAGTAAGCCACTTTACTCAAAGTATTTCTGGCTATTGCCAAGCCCACAAAAATCATTTATTTTAACCATATATTATGGATATCCTTCCTAAAAAAAAGAAATTTATCCATCTCGCCGCTGCTTCATCCCGTATACCAGTTTTAGGTGAGGAACACATCCCAGGCCTTGACCCCTATTTACTTTTTAAAGAATTATTTAAAAGTTCAAATCAATCGTTTTTGTTAGAAAGTGGTAAAGGGCCAATAGAGACCGCACATTATTCTATTTTTGGTTCCTCAAACTCCAAACTGTTAAAGTTTTATGGAACTAAAGCAAAATTATATGAAAATAATATTTTAAAATTTCAATTTAACGATATAAATAAAGCTTTTAAGTTATTGGATTTTGAAAATACTTCACAGCAAGTAGACTACCTTCCCCATTTCTGGGGTGGATGGATTGGCTATATTGGTTATGAGGCCGGGGCCCTTTTTGAAAATATTGATCTCCAATCGTCTTTAAAATTGCCCTCATTATGTTTCATGGAAGCGGATCGTTTATTCATTTATGACCATAGGTCCCATAAACTTAAGTATATTCTCTCCGGTAAAAATAAGACGAAAGAATCTGACTATGAAGATTTCTTCTGGGAGATCAAACGTATTTGGAAAGATGTTTACAGAGCGTTAGAAATTATTAAAAACTCCATGAAGGAGAAAAAAGAAAATTTGAGTTCTCAAAAAATACTCAAATCAATTTCAAAAAAAAGTGACTATATAAAAAAGGTTGAAAAGGCAAAGCAATATATTAGTGATGGAGATATTTATCAGGCAAATTTATCACAAAAGTTTGAA
>CAYYIR010000274.1:0-2230 GCA_964471995.1 uncultured Nitrospina sp.
CGGATCATATCGTAAATAATGGATTCTTCCCAACTGGCCTGGTTCCATACGAAAAATATTCTTATAAAATTTGCCTTCCCCTGGGTATCCCACATTTGTAATGCCGTTGTGGGACGAGCTCTGTTTGAATAGGGGATGATTTCCCCCCACCTTGGGTTGATTAAGTTTAAACCATAATCTCCAAAATTTTTTTTTAAATTCTGTTGGTAAAGCTCCATTAGGCGTTCAAAATTTTCCTTTTCATCTAAGGCACTATTCTGAGGTAGGCTGACAATAGAGTAAAGACGGACTACATTAGTTCTAGCTTCTCCATCGTTCAGGGCAACCATATAAGAACCACCCCACATTCCAGCAGTAAGGGGAATATTTAGATTATATTTTTCTTGCATCTCTGAAGAAATGTGAGATGAAATTTCTTTAAAAAGGTTATGTAGAAAAAAGAGATTGATTCGTTGGTTTTGGGAATAAAGATGACCGGCAAGAGTTTTATAGTCCATATTTGTTAATCCGTAACGGCACCCTTACTGGCAGAACTAACAACCTTGGCATATTTAGCTAATACACCCTTTTTGTATTTAATTTCTTTCGGTAAAAACTTATTTCTTCGATTTTCAAGTTCTTCATTCGTTAATTCAACATCGACTCTGTTTTTCTCAATATCAATATTTATAATGTCCCCATTTTTCAATAGTGCAAGGTTTCCACCTACTTGCGCTTCTGGAGCTACGTGGCCGATAACAATTCCATAAGTTCCCCCGGAAAAACGACCATCAGTGATGAGTGCAACTTTGTCGCCTAAACCTTTGCCTACAATAGCAGCGGTAGGTGCTAGCATTTCACGCATTCCCGGGCCACCTTTAGGTCCTTCAAAACGGATGATAACTACATCCCCGGCTTTTATAAGATCTTCAAGAATTGCATCGAGACATTCTTCTTCAGAATCAAAAACTTTGGCCGGGCCAGAAATTTTACGAGTTTTTACTCCAGATACTTTTGCAACCGCACCCTCTGTACAAAGATTTCCTTTTAAAACTACTAAGTGTCCTTCTGTTGACTTAGGCTTGTCAATAGGAAGAATGATATTCTGATTTGCAGGCGGTTGGTCAGGAATACTTTCTAGGTTTTCTTTAACAGTTTTACCTGTGACCGTAAGGCAATCCCCATGGATCATTCCTGCGTTTAGCATCATTTTCATTACTTGTGGTATTCCTCCGGCATGATGCAAGTCTACAGCTACGTATTGCCCTGAAGGTTTTAAATCACAAAAAAGAGGAGTTTTTTTTCTAATAGATTCAAAATCATCGATAGTTAACTTTACGTCAGCTGAATATGCAATGGCGAGTAAATGAAGCACGGCATTAGTGGATCCACCAATAGCCATAATCACTGCAATGGCATTTTCAAATGCTTTCCGAGTCATGATATCGCGGGGAAGAATATTCTGCTTTATCATGTTCATAAGTGTTTGGGCGCAGAGCCCGGTGTTGAGTTCCTTTTCTTTATCTTCATTTGCCATTGTTGAGCTATAAGGCAAGCTCATGCCCATTGCTTCGAATGCAGAGGACATAGTGTTGGCGGTGTACATTCCACCGCAAGAACCAAATCCGGGGCAGGCATTCTTTTCGATTTCAGTAAGTTGGTTTTTATCAATGGTTCCGGCAACGAACTGCCCCACAGCTTCAAAAACGCTGACTACTGTAAGATCTTTCCCATCCAGATGACCAGGTTTAATAGTACCTCCATAGACAAAGATACCAGGGATATTAAGTCTTGCCATACCCAGCATGGCTCCTGGCATATTCTTGTCGCAACCCCCGATACAAATAACTGCATCCATACTAGCACCGCGGCAAACAGTCTCAATAGAGTCAGCAATAACATCCCGACTGATGAGAGAACATTTCATACCTTCTGTTCCCATGGAAATTCCATCGCTTATGGTTATAGTGCCAAATGTTTGTGGCATTCCTCCTTCTTTACGAATTTGATCGGCTGCAATATCGGCTAGTTTTCCGAGTCCAGCATTGCAGGGGGTAATATCACTCTGCCCGTTTGCAACACCGACAATAGGTTTCTTAAAGTCATTATCTGAAAACCCTACAGCCCGGAGCATAGCTCGATTAGGTGCCCGTCTATCCCCTTGTGTAACTACATGGCTCTTAGAATTTAAAGATTCAGATTTTTGAGACATCAATTATTCCTCAATTAAAAAAAATTTGTTCCCACTAGG
>CAYYIR010000275.1:0-2227 GCA_964471995.1 uncultured Nitrospina sp.
TGACTAGATCATCTATTTGCTCTTTTGTAATAATGAGAGCAGGGGATAGAACACATATATGATATATGGGCCTAATTATTAAACCTAATTTAAGTGATTCTTCATCTATGCGCGAAGCTATGGCCAGATCTAATATTAACGGATTTTTGCTATCTTTATCGATAACACATTCAATCCCAGCCATGAGTCCCATGCCGCGCACATCCCCAACAATGGGCAAGCTATACAATGTTTTAAGTTTTTGATGAAAATAGGGCGCAATATTTTTAACATGGTCAAGAATTTTATCACGTTTAATAATTTCAATGTTCTTTAAAGCCGCAGCGCACGATACGGGATGACCCGAATATGTAAAACCATGGAAGAATGAAGATGAATCCTTGCTTATATTTTTCATTAATTTATCTGAAATTAAAACGGCTCCTAGAGGGATGTATCCTGAAGTAATCCCTTTTGCAGAAGTGATAATATCTGGAATGATGCCAAATTCTTCTTGCGAGCAGAAGAAATGCCCGAGTCTTCCAAAGCCCGTAACTACTTCATCTGAAATGTAAAGAACGTCATGTTTTTTACAAATTTCCCAAAAACGTTTAATGTAGTTTTTCGGCGGAACAATACATCCTCCAGATGCAAGAACAGGTTCTGCAATGTATGCAGCAACCTTATTAGGGCCAATTTCCAATATTTTATCTTCAAATTCTTTTACTTTTTCATCGCAAAAATCATCAACAGTTTGATTGTCTTTTCTCCTATAGGGATTAGGAGAGCCAACATGGTGAATAAAAGTGGATTCAAAATCAAAATTATTTTTTTCCCTATCTTTTCCAGTTATTGATCCCGTTAAGTATGTGCTTCCGTGATAGGCTCGATCTCGAGAGATAATATGTTTTTTCTCCGGCCTTCCTAAAATGTTATTATAAAGCATGATGAAGCGTAGTGCCGTTTCATTCGCAGAGGAGCCATCAGGGGTAAAAAATACTGTATTTAAATCACCAGGGGATAATTCCGATAGGACAGAAGCTAATTCAGCCGCTCTTTCGGATGATTCTGAAAAAGGACTACAGTAATCCATGGTTTCGATTTGATTTTTAATAGCCTCCGCAATTTCTTTATTCCCATGACCAATATTATTACACCACATTCCTCCGGGACCATCAATGTAGCGTTTACCGTCTTCATCGTATAAGTAAATGTTGTCCGACTTGACAATTAGTTTTCTTTTGTAAGTGCCCCGGTCTTTGAGATCTTCATAGGGATGCAGAACAAGTTTATCTTTTTCATGTATTTCGCTTATGTAATCATTTTTCATTGACCAAATGTATCATTTGCTGAATATGCATTCAATGAAAATAGGGGAAATTGTTAGTTTTTTTAATCAGTTTACAAAAATTATTCACCTTTCCATTCAGGTGAACTTTTTTTAACAAAAGACGTAGCGCCCTCCATTAGATCTTTACTACCATAAACCTTTTTTACAGATTCTAACGAGCGCAATGTTTTAAAAGCTGGTTGTTCATCTACATTTTCTGTTTCGCGCAAAATTTCTTTGATTGAAGAGTAAATTAAATTAGGTCCATTAGCAATATTGTTTGCAATTTCCCTTGCTCTTTTTAATAAATCTTTGCTGGGAACAATTTCATTTATTAAGCCCCAATGTTTTGCTTCTTTAGTGTTCATCCACCGGCCTGTCATGAGAAATTCTACTGCTACATGATAAGGAATGCGTCGACGCAGTTTAATGGTAGCGGCATCAGCAATGACACCGACATTAATTTCAGGCAACGCAAAGGTTGCGTGTTCTGCTGCTACAATGATATCGGTTGAAATCATGATTTCAAGACCGCCTCCGCAAGCAATGCCATTAATTGCCCCAATAATTGGCTTATTCATTTGAGGTAGTTCTTGCAGTCCACCAAAACCGCCAACACCATAATCCGCATCCGCCGCTTCACCTTCACTAACTGCCTTAAGGTCCCATCCAGCAGAAAAAAACTTTTCACCCGCTCCGGTTAATATGGCTACTCGTAGATTATCGTCATCACGAAATTCCGCGAAGATATCCCCTAAAATAATGCTTGTTTTGCTATCAATTGCGTTTGCCTTGGGCCTGTCAATTGTAACTTCTAATATATGACCTTCTTTTTTAGTTTTTATTGGATTGCTCATAGTTATTTTATATCTTCTAAATAATGTATCAGTGCGTCCGCAGCAACGACTCCTTTACCTT
>CAYYIR010000276.1:0-2219 GCA_964471995.1 uncultured Nitrospina sp.
CAACTCATTTCCATTTAGATAGGGTTCGCATACAGGAATGAAATTTTTCACTTATCTTCCAGCATCAATTAATGGCGTGTTTAGACGATATGTGTCAGACTCGTATTCTTTCCCTCCTCGTGGCCCTCTTGTCAGTACCAGTAATTCCGAGCTTTCTAACCCTAATAAGGCATGTCTTTCATTCGGTAGAGTTTCTATCAGATCTCCCCTTTCCATCACCAATTCTCTAATCTCTTCGCCTTGCAACTGGGTTACAATCTTTATTTTTCCAGATAACAAATAATTCCATTGGGTGGTTTCTTTATGGTAGTGGTTTCCTCGAACAGCATTTTTATTAAACGTAACATAAGTTACAGCATTGATTGATTCTCCTTCAATCAAATCAATTATTTTACCTCGGCCGTCCTTAACAGTAGTTTGTGGTATTATTTTATTCATTTTTGATCCCTTCGGTACTTTATGTGACTATATAATTTTAGGCATTGGAATAGGAATAATAAATTTCCCACCTCTCAGCTTAAATTTATTTAAATTTCTAATTATTTCTTCAGCAAAATTCCAAGCTAATAACAATGCATAATCAGGTTGATTGTTTAACAAATAAGAATCAGGAACAATAGGAATATGCATTCCTGGTGAAAACCGGCCTATTTTTAACTCCGATTTTTCAGTGATAACATCCAGAGTATCCTTGCCAATTCCACAATAATTTAATAGTGTCATTCCTTTTGCAGGAGCGCTTACTCCCACTATGGATTTTCCTGCATTTTTTAAAGAAAACAATAAGCTTTGAAGCTCTTTCTTATTTTGTTTAACTTTATTCGCAAACTCGCTAAGCTTTTCCATGGAATAAAGTCTCGTATTTTCCTCTTCCATAATTACTTTATCTACAATATCACTAACTTCCCTCTGACCTTTGTAACCCACATAAGCTCGAAATGATCCACCATGAATCTCAACCTGTTCAATATCAAAGATTTCCATTCCGAATTTTCTAAAAAATGAAACCAGTGGCTTCACAGACAAATAGGATAGATGTTCGTGATAGATAGTGTCATATTCTACCATTCTAATCAGCGAAGCCAAATAAGGTGCCTCGAAAATAAAAATTCCATTATCAGCCATAAGCATTTGAACATTTTCCATATAGCTTTCAAGGTCGTCAACATGGGCAAAATTATTAGTGGCAGTTATTATCTTCGCCTTTCCATATTTCTTTAAAATCGTTTCAACAACTCCCTGATTAAAAAAATCACAGATCGTATCAATTCCTCTTTTTTTTGCTAGAAGAACGATATTTTCTGCAGGATCAACTCCTTGAACTTTCAACTTCCTTTCTTTAAAAAACTCAAGGAGGACGCCCACGTTACTACCAATGTCCACAACTAAATCACTATTAATCAAATTAAAACGAGAAACTGTTCTTTCAGCAAAAGCCTCCCAATGTTTTCTACCCGTTTTTGTTGTCGATGACTCGTAAGGATAATCATTTCTGTATAAAACTTCTGGAGAGACAACATAGTTTAACTGAACCAAGCAACATTCTTCGCAAATACATACTTCGAGAGGATAATATACCTCCTCCTCTTTCAACTGATCTTTGCGTTTGAACTGATCTGCTGGTGGGGTAGAACCCAAGTCCAGAAATACTGCCAACTTCGAAGAGCCACACATTCTACACCGTTGAATATACATTTAAATTCCTTCTACTTGAAAGTTCACCAAAGCCACAAATCATACTCTTTATTAAAGAAAAAATTAAAATGTATCTTGGACATTTAAAAAAATATTCTAAACCGTTTTTATGGAGTAAGTGATGTGAATATAGTGGAAAATAAAAACTAAATCTCCAGAGTCAATAAGCAAAAGTAACTCCCTCATGAGGTGATATCTTGGTAAGATAGAATTCTTCAATCACAAAATATCCTTCGCCTTTTTATTCCTCATTATTGCTAAAAAATATGAATTATATTCACTTCCAATATTAGACCAATCATATTGTCTAGCATATTTGATGGAGTTGTCTTTTATATTTTGGCTTAAATTCTTATTCAAGAGAAGTTGGCGAACCCTTTCCGCCATAGCACTAGAATTCGTTTCTTCAATCCAATAACCATTAACTCCTTCATCTATCAATTCATTGGCAATGCCATTTTCATGTCTATAGGCAACAACCGGAAGACCACAAGCATTTGCCTCAAGAACCGTAATGCTACCTC
>CAYYIR010000277.1:0-2157 GCA_964471995.1 uncultured Nitrospina sp.
TTTCAGGTTTGAGTTGAATTGAAAACTAGTTCGTACAAATAAAATATCCTTTGTTGGTAGGTAACGAGGGAAGGCACGAAATTTTAATTAAGGTATAGAGATATGTTTTTCATGAGAATAAAGTTTTTTTTGGTGGGCTCTGTGTTTGCCATTTTTATCAGCGTTTTACCCTGCATGGCTGAAGTAAATGAAGTTGATTCTAATTTTGACGGGAAAATAGACCAGTGGCAATATGTCAATGATCAAGGGGTAGTTGAGAAAATCGAATACGATGGAGACTTTGACGGCAAGGTGGACCAGATAGAACATTTTAAAGAAGAAAAAATTCTCGAACATGTTGAATTTGATCGAAACAAAGATGGAAAGATGGATCATATGCAGTATTACGCAAACGGCGGAAAACTTGTGCGTGTAGAAAAATCAAGCAAGTTTGACGGTAACTTTAATTGGAAGGAATTTTTCAACGCCAATGAGAAATTGACGCATATTAAAATTGACGAGAATAGGGATGGTAAAGCTGACACCATTCAGTTTTATAATTCATCAGACCAATTGATACGTCTGGAGGCCGATTCAAACAAAAATGGCAAAATTGACCGCTGGAGTTATTTTGGAGATAATTCTGTATTAGAACGCACGGCCTTTGATACCAATGCCAATGGAAAACCCGACCAGTGGCAGTTTTATTATGATGATCAGGAGACTTTGAAAAAAGCCGAGTACGATACCAATGGCGATGAAAAAGCCGATCGCTGGGAACATTTCAATTCCTCGGGAGAGCTTAAAAAAATAGAAATGGACCGAAACTTTGATGGCAAGGTGGATATGACCCAGAAAAAGTAGGTCTGAAATAAATAGTTGACAGTTGCTTCTTGCCTTTAGTTTTCCCCCCTCCGTTTTTCCTACAAAAGTGGTCAGAATCGATCTAGGCCTTGAAAAACAAGTAAAAAACGAAATTAGGTGTTGACAAAAAATCTAATTTTCTTTAAAATTGAGAATGACAATCAAAAACAAAATGAAAAATATAAATTAAAACTAATAAATACAATAACTTAGAGTTAATTTTAAATATAAGAGAAAGATTTGATTTTTTAATAAAAACTTATGAGGAGAAAATTAATGAAATTAAGTATTTTAAGGACAGGATTATTGGTCCTGTTTTTAATGGCCCTGTCGGTCCCAGCTTTTGCTGCTGATAAAGCTGGGGAAACGACACAGGACGAGATCTTGATGCGTGAAGTATCAATTATTGGTTCTAAATTTAAAATAAAAGATATCGCCGGATCAGCAGCCTATCTGGATGTCCAGGATATTAGAGAACAGGGTGTGGAAGATGTTAATCGTATTTTAAGACGCGTTCCTGGAGTAAATATACGGGAGGAAGACGGATACGGTTTGTTTCCCAATATTTCCCTGCGTGGTGTTGATCCTGCAAGAAGCTCAAAGGTAACCATAATGGAGGACGGTATCTTGATGGCGCCGGCGCCTTACTCTGCGCCTTCCGCATATTATATGCCGAATACCGGTAGGATGTCGGGAATCGAAGTACTCAAGGGCTCAAGCCAGGTAAAATATGGTCCTCACACAACAGGGGGTGCCATCAATTTCCTTTCCACGCCTATTCCAACAACATCGAAGGTTTATTCAAAATCCACGTTCGGAATGTTCAATGAACTCCGTAATCACACTTATTTTGGTAGTACTGAGCAGTTGGCCGGCGGAGGAAAATTTGGTTATTTAATTGAATATTACACGCGAAATAACACCGGTTTTAGGGATATGGATACGAATGCCCCGGACGTTCGAGGCGAGCCCAATACTGGATTCAGCAGGCAGGAACCGATGTTGAAGGTTTTTTGGGAACCAAAAACTGCCTTATACCAAAGGATTGAAGCGAAGTTTGGGTTCACCAATTTGGATGCCAATGTCACTTATACCGGTCTAAGAAATGAAGATTTTGATGCAGACCCATTTCGTCGGTACTCAGCATCACGGTTTGATGAAATCGAATCCACCCAGTATCGATCCTATATTCGACATTTAATCGAGTTGAACAACGACACAAGTCTGGTTACAACCTTTTATGGAAATACATTCAATCGTAACTGGCAGAAACTGGATAAAGTGGCGCATTCAAACGCCACTGGGAGTGATGGC
>CAYYIR010000278.1:0-2153 GCA_964471995.1 uncultured Nitrospina sp.
TTTATTTGGTCTGCGGTCATCATTCGACACTTCTCCAGGTTACGGATGATCAACCTCTGTGCTGTTGGTTCTTTCTCGATAAAAATGACTTCATTTGCGCCACGGCTGAGAGCTTCGATACCCATTGAACCCGTTCCGGAAAATAGATCTAAAAAGGTTTTTCCTGAAAGATCTTGCCCTACTTGATTAAAGAAAGATTCTTTCACCCGATCCAAAGTTGGACGAATGTCTGTACCCCCCAAATCCACTAAACGCGTCCCGCGGAAACTGCCTGAGATAACTCTCATATATTAAAGCCCTTTATTTTTTAATTAAGGCAAACATTCTTGACATGGAAATTTATTAAAATTAAGATAAATTATTATTGGAATTAGAATTCGGGTATCGTCTAACGGCAGGACGTCAGATTCTGGTTCTGAATGTTGGGGTTCGAATCCCTGTACCCGAGCCAATTCCATTAAGTCAGACTTTTTGATACTGGCTTTCCCCAATTGTTTATTAAGAGGAAAAATGAATATTTATCGGAATCCATTTATCGTTGCGCTTTGTGCTCCCGTTTACCAACTGGTCGCTACCATCGCTATTACCAATGATTTTCTGATGGCGGCTATCTTCATCATGTTTACATTGGGACTCATTGGGGCGTACGTTAGCGATTTCCCATTGTTGCCAACACTATATATGAATGAGGTAGCACATAAAACCTCGGTTTCATCATTAATGGGGATGTTATTAGGACTGATGCTTTTCCTTGCCTTCGGCACGGGAGGTAATGAAGGTGGCGATGGTGGAATGATCTCTGCCGGTGGTAAATTTATGGCAACCTGGGGAATTTTATGCCTACCTGCTTACCCCCTTATGGTTTATTTAATTGCAGGGGTGAACAAACGGGATCTCGAAGCAGAAGATGTAATTAGAAAAGAAAAGAAAAAGAAAAACAGTGGCCCACCTATCATGAAACGAGATGGATTTTAAGAAATACGTTCTTAGCAGAAGCGGTACGGTTCTGGACCGCAAAACTTAAATCCTTTCATAAAACCCCAATAAAGCAGGATTTCAGCAAACTCTTTCACTAATAACCCAATTCTGATGGACATCGTAAAGTCTGGGATTAATTTTTAGCAATCCGTTAAGGGTTTTTAGCGCTGCAGGATATTTTTCTTCTATCAGGTCATGAATACTCAACGTTTTTGGAATTTGCTCAATGATTAGATAATTCTTTTTATTTCCCCGGCTCGTCAGAGGAAGATTGCTGCCATTTCAACCAAGCTCGATTAGTTAAGGTTGTTTTCCTAGTTTTTGGGAAAGTCAGGCGTGGTGTCACGCTGGATCATGGCGTATTTGTAGCCGCAGTTTTTCTGATTGGAGATGGTAATCATTCTATCGTGTCTTTCTGTCAGGGCTTCGACTTCAGCTATATCAGCAATATGCGAGTCGGATATGGTCAAAAGCCCGTTCAACACTTTAATGGGAGAAAAAGCAAGTTGTGCGAAACTCAAGAATGCATCCCTGATGGTCTGAAAAGAGTGATCGGTGTATTCGAGAACATGGATTCTTTTTTGAGTGAGGTGCAGCTCTTTTTCGATCGCTTTACAGGAAAAATAAGGATCATTCGTGCGATTCACATAAACCTTACCCGCTGCGCAACCTGTCGCGTATAAAAGGCAAACCGCCGCCAGCAAACACTTCATTCCTATTCCAAACTTAATAACTGATAATATTTTGAAGGGATTCCACCATGAAATCCTGCCATTTAAAAAATAAAAAAGAGAAAAATTAAGCCCAACAAACGAATGATTCCCTAAAAACTCCTACTTAAGCCTAATAGACTTGCCTGAAATCTCTAAATCTTTACATTTAAAGGTTTTAATTTGTTCGTTTGCAAGTTTCAGTTGAGATTCGACAATTGCCAAACGCACCTTTAATTGATTATTTTTATCAAATTTAAGCTTCATATCATTATCCTCCTAAATTTTTAAATGAACCAGTGCATATAGAAAAGCTTGACATTTTCCAACTCTTTTTATGATAATGATAATCATTATTAAAATCAAGTATTATTTTAATCAAATGTTATACAAATTGAAAAGCAAATTTCCTGAATGTAGGGAGAAAAAAAGTGTTTGAAAAGGTGTTCTTTCTAATTATTGGGG
>CAYYIR010000279.1:0-2123 GCA_964471995.1 uncultured Nitrospina sp.
AGTTCGATAATGATGCCTTAAAAGCAATTGAAGATTCATAAAAGGGGGAAATTTGATTTGCTTATGGAAAATAAAACCACCCTCTTTCTCATCAAAAGTCTGTTTAAGGTTTTTGACTGCTTTATTTTCAAGTTCCCAATTAAGTTGAAAATTTGAATCAAATACATTTCGAGAACTTTTGGTTAAATAATTCGAGATAGATTCTGCATTTTTTAAGATGCTATCGCGATCATTATGCCAAATGCCTGTGATTGTTTTGAGTATTTCCAGAAATGAGGGTCTCCCATATTGACTAAACGGAGGGAAATAGGTTCCACCTGTGAATGGTTTACCTTCAGGTGTAACAAAAATATTAAGAGGCCATCCTCCTTGTTGGCCAAGAGCTTGAAGTGCATCCATATATATTTTATCAATATCAGGTCGTTCCTCCCGATCAACTTTGATTGAGACAAAATAGCTATTGAGATAATCTGCAGTTTCTTTGTCCTCAAAAGATTCCCTTTCCATAACATGACACCAATGGCAGGTTGCATAACCAATGCTAACTAGCAATATTTTGTCTTCATTTTTTGCTTTAATAAATGCCTCTTCTCCCCATGGATGCCAATCAACTGGATTTAAAGAATGTTGTAATAGATAAGGACTTTTTTCAGCAATAAGGCGATTTTTTCTTGCCATTTTATTAGGATTTTAAGTAGTGATAATTAATCAAATGATCGATTTAATAAACGCAATTTGTATAGATATCGCTTCATAAAATAGTGGTGATTGAGGATATAAAGCTCCAAAATGCCCTCCATCTATTTCATAAAACTCTTTTTGGCATTTGAGCCTATCAAAAACCACCAATTGAACTTCACGGCTGATCAAGGGCATTTCATCTTCTTTTCCGATCATCATGAGTACAGGTGCTTGTGTAAAGGGTGCCGTAACAAGCGGTGAAAATGGCACCTCTGTTTTTGGAATTACACGGGTAACTCGATTCTCCCAATTACTATTCCATTGGCCACCTTGATCGATAAACCATTTGAAAGCCTGAATAGGGGTGAGCAACGATGGGCTGGTTTCTTGATCTTGAGAAACCACTGATATCGGTCCTTCTCTCGTCAAGTCTTCAAGTTGATCGAAATCACCCTTGTTAAAAACTTCTTTAAGCATCTCAAAGCTTTCTTTAGGATTTTCAAAGTTCAAAACCTTCAATCCGCACGATGGGGTAAAAGAAACAACTCCAGCTAAATCTTCAATTAATGCACTAATAACCAGCACAAGCATTCCAGCGAAGCTATCACCCCAAAGGATTATTTTTCCGTTATGAGCATGATCTTCAGATTTTACATAAGTAACTGCATCCGCAATTCCCCTTGATTGCAACCAAGGGTTAATAGTTAGGGGATTCTTCCCATCGCTCCTACCAAAACCTGCATGATCATAAAGAAAAACGTTGAAGCCTTTGCTTTGAAATTCCAAAGCAAAATCTGAAAGGCACATTGTAATTGTTGCGGAGGTTCCATGGCACATCACAATACATGGAGCTTTTAAACTATCGGTGGCGGCATACCATCGACCCCTTAGAATAGAGCCTTCCGATATAAATTCTTTTTCAAAAAACATTAAGAAACTCCTTCTAAGGCAAACCGTTAATTACGAATTAATTGAAAAAATAGCCACAACTATCGATGCCAAAGATATGTGATAGTATAAATCTACGATTGATTTTCAAATACAGCGATCAAATTTATTCATCCTTATCTTTCTTGAATTTGTTCAACAGTTTCTTGATCGACTTTAGAGTCCGATCAAGTTTTTACAACCAAAACATTCATGATTTCAAAAAGAGTGACATTGGAAACTGAAGAAACAAATATCACAGAAACTCCTAAAATCCATTACCGGGATTTTCTATTTGAATCTGGAAACACGGAAGCATGGACTGTTGAAATAGTTTGTCCTTCTGAGTGAGTCAGGAGAGGATTATTCTCTCCCCTAATTATTTCTAGTTGATAGAAAAAATAACATAGTCAAGAACAGAGTCTTTCTTGATTAGTTATATCAAAATTACCATACAAACTAAATCATGCCACACATTTGTATTATGTCTTTGCGTTTATCTTCGTGTTTTATTG
>CAYYIR010000280.1:0-2109 GCA_964471995.1 uncultured Nitrospina sp.
TGAAAACCATGCCGCTATGGTTGAAAAGCTTATATTAGAAGAAAATCCAGAACATGTAGAGATTGAAGTTTTAGGGGAGATTGAAGAATTACTATCAGACACAACAGACACCTTGCAACCGTTCTTGCAGAATATACTGGCAAAAACTTCTGAATTAATCGGAGCCGATTCAGGGACCATAGCACTATCCAAAATGATTGATGGGAGACCTTGGTTGATAATAGAAAATGAAGCTGGCCAAGTGGTGGGAGCCAAATCACGAGGGTGGATGAAAAGTAAAATACCTCCACTTCCGATTGGAGGGGAAGATATTACATTTGAACAAAGATCCTTAAATGGATATGTAGCGCATACTGCAAGACCTGCAATTATAGCCAATGTAGAAAATGAGCAAACCGGATTTTATAAAAGCCTTTCATCACAAATCAAATCCGAATTAGCCGTTCCCATAATCCATGGAAATTATGTATTGGGTGTTATTAATCAAGATAGTTTTAGCAAGAATTTTTTTACACCCGAACACCAAAGAATTTTACAAATCATTTCTAGTTTGATTAGCCCCAAGGTTCATAATCTCAAACAAATTGAGATTTTAAAACAAGAAATTGTTCAACTACGTCAGGATATTGAATACAGAGACCCTAATATCTCTTCTTATCATTTCGGAAATGTAATTGGTAAAAGCCAAAATATCCATTCTCTCGTTTACCAGATTCAAACCGTTGTTGAATCAGTTTGTAATCGCATGCTGAACTGGGAAAAACGACAACTAAAAGAAACCATCACTGGCCTGCCCTGTCTTTTAATTCATGGTCAAACCGGTTCGGGAAAGGAATTCTTTTTTAATAATATTTATTCATACCTAAATGAAATATTCCAAAAAGAAAAAGGAGTTGACTTTAAACTCCCGCTAAGAAAAACCAATATTGCAGCTTATAGTGGTGAATTGACCTATAGCGAACTATTTGGTCACAAAAAGGGAGCCTACACTGGTGCGGAATTTAACCGACAAGGCATACTGGAAGAAGCAAATGGTGGAATTGTTTTTCTAGATGAAATTGGTGATGCCGATCCAAAAACACAAGTACAACTTCTTCGTTTTCTTGATACTGGTGTTTTTATGCGATTGGGGGAAAACCAACCCAGATATTCTAGAATTTTTCTGATCGCCGCTACCAACAAAGATTTGCAAGCCGAAATTAAAGCGGGGAAATTCCGGGAAGACCTTTATCATAGGCTTAGTGCTCTTAGCTTTCAAATACCTCGTTTAAATGACCGTATTGACGACATCGAAGATCTCGCCACCCATTTCCTTGGTATTCTGTTTAATAGCTACAAAAAAGAAGGTAGCGATAATCCCCCACAACTGGAAGTTTCGGCAGTAGACTATCTCAAACAACATCAATACCGGGGCAATGTGAGGGAATTAAAAAATATTCTTTTAAGGGCTATGTTGTTCAGAAAAAATTCAACCATCACAAAACAGGAAATCATACTAGCCTGCAACACAGAAGTAGTAATTAAAGAGCCCAATTCTCAGGATTTCATAGAAACCCTACTCGATCAATTTGATAGTGGTGAAATGGATTTTTGGTCAGACATCCATCAACCATTTAAAAATAATTTAATGACCCGCAGCACGGCAAAAGCACTAATTGTAGCTGCAAAAGAACGCTATCAAACAAACTTACCAGGTCTCGCAATCAGGTTGCGCGCTTGTAAGGACAGAGAAAATATAGAAACGGATGAAAGAAAAAAGTTCCTAAGCTTTAAAAATTTTCTTTATAAAACTGTAAAAATCTCTACTCGGTAAATTTTAGTCTACATATTTTTAATCGAAATATCTGAATAATTGACCTTCGTATAGAATCTGCTAAACTAGCTTATGTCAAAACCAATAACAATCTGAATAATCAATTCAGTCGATATCCACAAAAACTATATGGTTCTAGCTAAAATTCTCAGTAATTGAATTTGTATTACCGTTCATTGAACGATTTCATAATCTTATTTTCTTTATTTTTATATAAACAATAAAAAGGAGTTTTACATGCCAACCACTGCCGTCTCTGAAAAATTCAAAGTAAAAGATATCTCTTTGGCTGATTG
>CAYYIR010000281.1:0-2095 GCA_964471995.1 uncultured Nitrospina sp.
GCCTATTTAAGGTTTCAATCAAATCCCCGCGGATGGAGCAGCATATACATCCGTTGCTCATTTCAAAAATGTCTTCATCAGCACCAATTACAAATTCAGAGTCGACACCTATTTCTCCGAACTCGTTTTCGATAACGGCAATACGTTTTCCATGATTTTGCTTTAAGATATAGTTTAATAGTGTTGTTTTACCAGAACCCAGAAAGCCAGATAGTAACGTCACAGGTACAATTTTATTTTTTAAATCGATATTCATTAATTTTTGAATTTAAATGGATTTAATATGAGCGATCTGCATATCGAGAAGAAATAGATGTTTGAACTAGCCGGTGTTACTTTTTTCAGGAGATCGCAATTTTAAAATCATGAATCACACCCCTTAGTTTTAAAAAAATCACCACCTTTTAAATTTTCATCGTCGGTTCCCCAATGGATAATTTTATCTTGTTTTTTTAGTTTAGGGATATGCTTGGAGCAATGGATATAGGCTTCTTCCACTTTTACTTTTATCCATAATTTTGTTTTATGTTGCCCGTCTTTTTCTGCTTTGGCCTTGTCAATCGGATTGACAAGCTTGCTTGCTTCTTTTTCTGTAATTATTTCTGCTTTTCCATTTACATGGAGTCCGATAGAAGAGCTAAAAAAATCGATAAACATTAACCCGATTTGTGGATTTTCATATATATTCCCCAAACTTGCCATGACACCGTTTCCCTTGAATTCTGGAAATATCAGGGTGTGATTGTCCAATACCTTAATAAAACTTTTTGGTCCTGCCCTAAAAGAGGCATCGCATTCACCTTGCGAATCCGAAGTCGCAAGAAATACCATTTCTTGCTCTGAAATGAATTTCTGCATTTCAGTATTTAAATAATCTAAGACTTGGGAATTATAGAACGAACTTGCACTTTTTATGGTGTTATGCTTTTTTTGTAATTCACGTTCGCCTTTTGATCCTGATTCAGTCATGTTTTTATTTATAGATTAGGATTGTGGGGAAGGGCTAGATTTAAATATTTTCCTCGTTCACAATAGATAAGTCCCTTTTCTTCTAATAATTTAATCGCGTCTTCTGCTGTTTCCGCAATGTTTTCTTTTTTCAAATGTTCTTTGAATTGGTTGAACGTCTTAGGCGCTTCGTTGCAATGTAGGAATATTTTTGCTGCAGCTCCTTCCAATCGAACTTGAGTGGATTGCAACGATCTATCATCGTAAACCTTAACAAAGTCCATGGATTTGGTAAACAATAGGAAAGGTAGTTGTTCCGATTGATGGCGTCTTTTCCATTCTGCGGCGATATCGTAAAGCTCTTGTTTCAGTTTAGGATTGATTTGGACAGATGATTCGAATTCAAAATCGTAGGCTATTTTGAAATGATCAATTTCGGGATTGTCATAAACGTAAGGGTAAGCTTCTCCTGGTGCTTTGATAGTTATTCCATATTCTTCTGGTCTCATGAAATAGGGACTAAACCGTTCCAGCCATAAATCACCAACACATTCTGGAGGGGGTAAATGAAATAAGAGTTTTATTAAATCGATTTGCTGTCTATAGTCTTCGTCTGTCTCTCCGGGGAAACCGATTAGGATGTTCCAATTGACTTCAATTCCGTAATACATGGACCATTTCATGCAAAGGATGTTCTGAATGGGTCGAACTCCTTTATCCATTTCCTGCAGCTGATTAATACTAAAACTTTCTATACCTGGCTGAATAACTTTTGCGCCACCATGAGCCAAGGTTTTTATTTGTTTTTTGGTCAGGTTACTTTTTACTTCAATGAAAAACTGGAGATCAAAACTCTTGTCAGCCAGATCGCCAAATACTCCATCGATGTATTTCATTTCTAAAATATTGTCGACTAACCGAAATCTGAAAGAGTCATGCCTTTGGGAAAGTTCTGCAAGATCAGCATGTACTTGTTCCATCGATTTAGACCGGAATTTCATAGTGTTTGCATTCAAACCACAAAAGGTACAGTGATGTTTCTCTCCCCACCAGCACCCTCTGGCAGTTTCATATAGAATGACTGGGTTTTCCAGAAGGGAAGATTCAGGATCGATTTCCCTTAATTGATCGAAGAAGTCTTGATAAT
>CAYYIR010000282.1:0-2079 GCA_964471995.1 uncultured Nitrospina sp.
TTTTTAAGTACTGCCCTTCCTATACGACCAAAACCATTAATTCCAACCTTTGTAGTCATAATTTATCAACTCTTTCAAAGCTAAAATAAAAATTAAATAGGCGGGTTTAGCAAAAAGGAACAAATTTCACTCAGAAAAAATAAGGAGCAGAAAACAAAAAACTTGGGGTTTCAACTACCTAATAATTTGGGGAGTATGCAAAAATTATATTTTCAAGTCAATACAAACCTCTTAAAATATCGATCTTTAAAAGTTTTCTTAACCTTCAGGTATGGACCTATTTTATTTTTGCGTTGAACGAATCTGCGACCTACACAGTTTATTCTTGCACCATAACTGGATTGTTTTCTGGAATGCTTTTAGATTCTGAAGTCGTAAGGCAACTTAACAAAATATGATCAATTTCTTCACTGATTTCGATACTGATTTCTGTTTTTTCTAAAAGAGCTTTAAATTCTTTTATAAGTTGGTTTTCTTCTTTAATAGAGGATGCTAATTCTCCTTCAATTTCTTTAACTTCATTTAAAAGACTTTTACCATTTTTTTCCAATATATCAATTTTCTTCTGAGCTTCATCTTTCTTTGAAAGAATTTCATCGCGAGCACTTTCAAATTCTGATTTAAGTTTTTCGATCAAAAATAACTCGGTGTCTAGTCTTTTGAAAACTTTATCAAGATTTTTTAAATAATTTCTCCGGCGTTGAATTAAAAGCTCTCTTGAACCATCTAGATCTTCTGGGTTGTTTTCTGAAGTAGGATCTAGAGACACGAATTCCTTAGAGCTACCGTTTAGCAATTCTTCGTATTTGGTTTTAATAGAGCTTTCTTCAGCAGACAAATTATCAAGTTTGCCAGATATTTTATTTATATTTTGATCATAGATTTCGATATTTCGCCAAAGAGTCTCCAGGTTTTCTACGTTTCCATTTACTTCCTTACCAATTAAACCCAATTTGTCCTCAAGAGAAATCCTAAGTCTCTCTTTATAATCCAAGGCCTTGTTGAACGATTCCACCACGATTGAATAATTGTGAGTGCTTGAGCTTGCACGTTCACGAATCATTAAGTTTTTTTGGGCAACTTCAGAATAGCTAGCTACTTCTTCCATAATTTTATTAAATTAAAAAATTCAGCAATTAAATTATACATCAAATTTTAACACAACCAGGACAAAAAAATCTCCAACCCCATATATTTTCAATAAGTTATATTCGTTCCATTCTTCGCTCCTAAGGACTGCCCATTTTTTATAACTTGGATCATCGTTTTGACGGCATTTTCAAGACCCGTATAAACAGATTGAGCAACTAAAAAATGTCCAATATTAAGTTCTTCTATTTCGTGAATAGCTGCTATTGCCTGAACATTATTATAATTCAGCCCGTGGCCCGCGAACACCCTCAAACCCATATCAGAAGAATATTTTGCTGCCTCTTGGATTCTTTTTAACTCTCCCTTAATTTCGTCGGGATCTTTAAGTTCAGAGTACCTTCCGGTATTTATTTCTATGCTGTCAGCTTCAGCTTGAATTGACGCTTCTATTTGTTCAGGATCCGGGTCTATGAACAGGCTATATAGGATATCTTTTTCCTTAATTACTTCACGCAACCTTTTGAAATTTTCAACTTGAGAAAGCACATCAAGTCCCCCCTCAGTTGTTATTTCCTGACGTTTTTCTGGGACTAAAGAAACCTGATAGGGTTTTAACTCTAAAGCCAGACTAATCATTTCTTCGGTTGCTGCCATTTCAAGATTTAATTTAGTATTAATATTTTTATGTATTACATAAACATCCTTATCTTGGATATGTCTACGGTCTTCTCGTAAATGTACGGTAATGCCGTCCGCACCTGACTGCTCAGCAATTAAGGCTGCCCTTAAAGGATCTGGTTCCAAGCCTTTTCGGGCTTCACGAATGGTGGCAACATGATCTACATTAACAAACAAACGTATCACAAAATTTATCCTTCCATAATTGCTTCAGCAATTTTAATTGCGTTGCAAGTTTCCTTAATATCATGAGTTCGAATTATTGAGGCCCCCTTTAATACCCCTATCACCGAAGCTCCCAAAGAGCCT
>CAYYIR010000283.1:0-2076 GCA_964471995.1 uncultured Nitrospina sp.
AGATGGCATGGTTGTAAGCTCATCTGCGTCTCATGTGGAAACTGCACGAAAATCTGTATTGGAACTGTTGTTAGTCAACCATCCTTTGGATTGTCCTGTGTGTGACCAAGGTGGCCGGTGTGATCTGCAAGACTTTTCTCATGAATACACGCCGACGATGAGCCGTTTTACTGAACTTAAGCGTGTGTTTCCAAAAGAATATTTGAGTCCGGTCATTGAAACGCAGATGAATCGATGCGTGTCCTGCATGCGTTGTGTTCGTTACTGTGATGAAGTCATGGATGCCAAAGCATTAGCAGCAGTTGGCCGCGGGACTCTTACAAAAATTTCCCATTGGGCTGGGAATGAACTGGAGTGTGATTTTTGTGGTGGCTGCATTCAAATATGTCCTGTTGGCGCAATAACCAGTCGGCTGTCGATGTATGATTTTCGACCCTGGATGCTGAAGCGGTCCGAGACGATTTGTAATTTTTGTGGCGATGGTTGCCAGATGACCGTGCAGCGAAAGGATGAAGATCTCATTGAGGTGAATTCTACGTTGGGTGTAGGTCGAAATGACGGAGATCTGTGTGCCCGAGGCTATTTTGGGTATCACGCGAATGTCCATCCTGACCGTTTAAAGAATCCATTAATTCGACAAGCTGATGGGACCTTTGCTGCGGTGACATGGGAAGAGGCCCTCGAATTAGTTGCGGAAAAGCTGTCTCAAATAAAGAATGTGCATGGGCCAGAGGCCATTGGGGGGCTTATCGCAGCACGATGTACCAATGAAGAATTGTATGCGTTCCAAAAGTTGATGCGAAGTGTCATTGGGACGAATCATATCGATAGTAGTGCACGATATGGGTACATCAATGGCGTGAAAGCGCTTCAGCGTGTTCAAGGGAATCATCGGTGGATCATTACCTTTGATGATATTGTCGATGCCGATGCCGTGTTGCTGGTTGGTACGAATATTACCGAGGCCAATCCCATTACAGCACTGAAAGTTAAACATGCCATCAAACGCAATCATGCCAAGCTTGTGACATTGGAAACTGTGATTCCGGCTTTTTCCACGGTCAGCAATATTGCGACCTTGGCTACACACCATTTTACCGTACTGCCTGGGCATTTTGATGTGACAGTCTTGGGATTGATTAAGGCTTTGACTGAACAGAATTTGGTCGATGAACGAGTGTCGGCCAAAGCTTCTGAATTTACTCGCACCATCATTGCTCACCTTGAAAAGATTTCATGGCAAGAGATTCAATCAATCTTGGGGATTTCTAGTGAGCAGTTTAAGGTCGCCGTTCAAACTTTAAAACAGGCTGAACGTCTTGTTGTTCTTGCTGGACAGGGAGTGCTTCGTGCTGTAGGTGGAGAAGGCATTGTGACGAATCTTTTGGATCTGATGATTCTCACTGGGCATCATGGTGAGCAAGGTTCTGGATTAGGGATATTGGCTGAGGAAAACAATGAACAAGGTGCAATTGAAATGGGCGTGGTTGCAGAGTACCTCCCTGGCCCATCGAATGTGAATGACGAATCCGCGCAATCGGCTCTCATGAAACTTTGCGGGCAGAGTGTGCCCACTTCTACCGGGGCAACTATGGTAGAATTGTTTGATCGTGCGCATCAGAAAAATCTCAAGGCGATGTTTATTGTTGGGGAAAATCCAATTGAGTCACTACCGCCAGATGCCAAAGTCTCTAATGCGCTCGAGTCTCTTGAGTTTTTTGTGTGCCAAGAGTTGTACTTAACAGAAACTGCCAAGAAGGCTCATGTCGTATTGCCGGCCTCCTCGGCCGTAGAAAAAGATGGCACCTTTACTAACTCTGAAGGCCATGTTCAGCTTGTGCGGAAATCCATTGAACCGCTTGGAGAAAGCCGACCAGATTGGGAAATTTTCTCTGCGTTGTCTATGCTCATGGACGCACCGATGGAATATGGTGATGTTAAGGAAATTTTCAAAGAAATACGTGGGTTTATTCCTCAATACGGGTTGTTGGGACCGACATCAATTCCTCATGTCGTAAAGTCTGATGTGTTGGAGCAATACCTACACGAAGGATTTAAAGAGGATGTGCAAGTTCG
>CAYYIR010000284.1:0-2072 GCA_964471995.1 uncultured Nitrospina sp.
GAAACAATCTATTCTCACTTATGCCTAAAAATGCGAGTTGCTTCTTTACATAAAGCGCCCGTTTCTCTCCTAAAGCAATATTATAATTATTGGTTCCTCTCTCATCGCAATGGCCTGCTAACTGTACTTTTAGGGAAGGATTATATTTAAGCCACTCTGCATTTTTAGAGAGAATCTTTTTTGCCGATTCATCTATGCTGTATTGATCAAAACTGAAATAAACATCATTTAGTTTTTCAGATGAAATGAAATTTTTGTTAGTATCCTTTTTTACGCTATCGTTATAATTTGGATCGAAGAATGGATTAAACTTTTCTTTTGATGGTGTTACTTTTTGGGTTTCCATATTATCTTCAGCTGTCAGGCTTTCTTCCACGAAATAAGATGGCAACTTTTTATCGGGAAAACTTTTTTGAATTGGAGGATCAATTGTTTCTTCTTTAACAGATTTTTTTTCTAAGGTAGGCTCATTTTTTGATTTTTCCATTTCTTGGTTTACGTTTTTTGTGTTGTTAGTTTTGGTAGCACAGCCAGCAAAAATAGTTATACAAATAGTTCCCAAAATGACAATTGTTAAAAAAAAATTATTCATAGTACTTCTCCATTGTTCCTAAAAGATTTTATTTTTAGACAAATTTAAATTTTGTAAAGCATAGTAAGCGAAAGCGCACATCCTCTTTCCGCTTGTCCAGAACTTTCTCTCAAAGAAAGCCTGTTTAGTTTTTAGTCAAGGTGTCTTCTATTTATAAACTAGAGTTGTCAATGAAATTTATTTTGAATTTGGGTTTCATGGTAGACATCCTTTTGTTTGAAAATCGGAAGGGGTTGCTACGAGGTAAAACCAACCCCTTCCGACCAAGAGACTTCTCCCTTTAGGGATTAGAAAGAAGCCTGTCTTGCTCTGTTGCTCCAAGTTTTTCTATTTTGGATATAGAAAAACTTGGACAAGCAGAGAAGATCATCTTTTTCATCGGTTTATCCTTTCTAATTTGCTTTAAAATATTATTTTTAAGGGATTAACGATCATCCTTTAATTGCCTGGCAGTCGACGAGACCTTTATGTTCAAATCAGTTGCGTTTTGATTTAAAATTTGTTTGGGAAAATTATTTTTTATTACTGATTGGATACCTTTTTCTAACCAACGTGTTAAATTGGGGTGCGGTGCCAATCCTTTTGAGTTCATTTCAAAATTTAATCCTTTAAGAAAATGCTTGTAAGGTCCACTCCCGTAAAGGCGGTTTGAAATCACAATAGCCCTTCCTCCTTTATTTCCTTCCTCTATAATATTTTTAATGTCGGTCAATGCTTTTTTTCTTTTGTCTGGCCAATCCTCTCTTAAAGCCATACCTTTTATGTTTTTAAATGGAGGATTGAAATGTTTTTGAATCCAATCGATATGGTTCTTCATTTTCTTTTTTCGAAAAACCTCTGCTTGGTCATCACTGCTTCCGTGAGCTAGTAAAACAATTGTCTCTTCTGATGGTTTTTTACTGATCTCTTTGATTCTTTCTAAAAATATTCCTGCGATTAGATTATCTTCTTCGTATCCCCCAAAAGTATTTATGGTGGCGCTGCTTCTAATTTGCGGCGGGATTAATCCATCCCACTGTTCAGGTATTTTGGCACTCAATCCCAGAATATAATCCGTTTTCTCTTTAAGTTGATCAGATGTTGGATACATCCTTGCAAATACGATTTTTTTCACACCCTTTTTTTCAAGGTTAGAAACCGCATTTTGAATAGTGACTGCATCACCCATCCCATAGGCCATTTCAACTTTATACTTTGACTTGAGGGGCGCTATAGTTTTCTCAACCGCGTCATTGTAAGGTTGAGTTGCGCCATGCGGCATTATCACAACACCAATAGGTTCGTGACTGTATAAAGGCATATATTTATTCGCGGTTTTTTTCATCCAAAGCAGGACATTTGGGTGTAGCAAGATCTCATCTGGATTATGAATAATGTCTATATCCTGGAACCTGCGATCAAAAAAATGAGTCAAGGACATCATATTTGAATATTTTGGACCGATAAAAAAAGGTATCACCAATGTGTTGCCCTTTTTTGC
>CAYYIR010000285.1:0-2067 GCA_964471995.1 uncultured Nitrospina sp.
TTCCAATGGCATGTTTAAATTATTTCAATTTCTATCGGGATTTTTAAACTATAAAAAATCCAGATTATGGCCCAGATCGGTAAGGCAAATTTGCAAACAAAATAATGTTCCAGTTTATAAAAGTGCCGATTTCAATGACTCTAATTTTTTAAACATAATAAAGAAAGCAGCCCCTGATTTAATAATTATTAGAGCTAATCAAATACTGAAAAAAGATATTTTAGGACTCGCCCGGTTTGGAACTTGGGGAGTTCATTCAAGTTTACTGCCGTCTTACAAAGGGATTGCTGGAGAGTTTCATGCTATTAATAATTGCGAAAAATTTATAGGGACTACTATTTTTTCACTCGAAATAGAAATAGATAAAGGACCTCCTCTTTTTCAAGTTTCTTTTCCTGTCAAATCAGATCAGTCCATTTTTTATCACATGATAAAAAATAATACAAAGGCGGCTGAACTTCTGAGACGCGTTGTTCATGATTTTGAAAAGAATAAAGCTTTTAAAAAAGAACTGTTTGCCGATAATTTAAAACCCAGTTATTTCAGCTGGCCAAATAAAAAAGAAGTAGATCATTTTTATAGTAAAGGAGGGAAGCTAATGGAAATAAAAGAAGGGTTCCTCTATTTTCTGAGATGTATTTTAGTTTTTTGAATTTGAATTTTATGGACGCTCAAAATGCTGAATCAAAAAAATTATGATAAGAACTAACAAAATATGGATTATAAGCATTAAACGTTTTCTTTCACTCCGTATTTATCAGAATGTTTTGCGAAAACCCATATGATCAAATCAACAACGGCTAACTTCAAAAATAATTTTATTTTATGGTTTTTTTGCGATTAGTAGCAAAGAGCCTCCTAAAGGAAAGCCTACTCCTAAACGAATTAAACCAACTTCCAAATCCATAATTAATGCTAGTAAAGCGTTAATTATGCTATTGATCTTTAATTCGCCTTGAGGATCGTAATCCACTTGATGTCCTCTAACTGCGAATCGCATTGCCATCATTACAGGCAACAAAAGAGAAACAAATGAGGTAGTCTTTATGATTTCAAAACCAGTTGCTTTAACTTTTTTTTCCAACTCAGACGAACTATATCTTCTAACATGCGAGGCTGCCACATCCTGATAACTCCATAAGAATTGATGCTGAGGAACTGTTATAATAATTCCACCTCCTGGAGAAACAGTTTCATATAATTTCTCCAAAATAGGTTGATCATCCCTAACATGTTCCAACACATCAAATATACCCACCACATCGAATTCTTCTGAAAAAGGAATATCCTTGGCATCTACGTGCAACAACTCAGCTGAAGCAACTCGCTTTGAAGCAAATTCCAAACCCTCAATATAAATTTCACTCCCTGTCAATTTCAAATTTGGGAAAATTCGATTAAGGCCAGCTAATACGAAACCGGTACCACAACCCACTTCGAAAAAATTTTTTGCCTTGTTAAAATATTTTTTCATGGCCCAAACAATTAAAGTGTTTCTAGCACAAAACCAAAAGTTATTTTCTTCTAAATTTATTAAATTAGCGTAATGTTCTACCTTATATTCCTCTCGAAACTTTGGTTGATTCGAAAAGAAACTAGTAAATCCATTTATCTTGGTAGGATTATTTCCGCATTCAGGGCATTTCCAGTCATTTTTTTTAAATCCAACTTCGCAACACAGACATAATTTCATAATAAATTTTTACAATTCTTGACTGTTTAACTATTCAACACAAAACAGTAATTTAAATGACTAAAAAATATGGGTAAAAATAATTTCTTAAGAATCTGATAATAAAATAATTCTTCTAGGAAGATCTCCCGAGAATTTTAGATTTGAAAATAGAAATGAAAAGACAAGCAAAAACAAAATTAGATTAGTGTTTTATACTATTACTAAATTAACCGATCATTAACAACTAGGCTATCAACCAATTGCTTTGCAGCAATAAGGTGTTTGTACCATGACACTGTAACGGTCCTTTCACCTGTGTCGACAGAACCACGCTTTAAAGCCTCATAAATTTCTTTTACACCCTCTCCAGGTGTTACCATGGGTTCAAACCC
>CAYYIR010000286.1:0-2060 GCA_964471995.1 uncultured Nitrospina sp.
ATTGTTGGTGTGAACCAATTTAGAATTGGCGAGGAATTATCACTAAAAAAGTTATTGTTGATGCCTTTTAAAGAAATTCCTAAAAACTACTCTCTTTTCCCTGAAAAAGATTAAGAGATATAACTAATCCATTAAACAAATGTTACCATCTTGCTTCTTGTTGGTGGTGGTAAAGGTACTACTAAAATCTTAGCTGGTTACTAAATATGTCTCCAAGATACTATATAAGCACTGCAATTTTCATCGGGGGTTTGACCTTTGCCATCAGTTATTGGAAGAACAAACAGACAGGTAAAGAAATTTTTATGGTTTTTGTGAAAGTTTTAACTGCAACCGGGGTAATTGTTGGCGGAGTTGTGGTCCTCGCTTGGCTCCTTGCTTATTTAGGAATTGCTCAGTCTGGTTTTTTCCTATGAGTATTCAGCTGTCCGATTTTTCGGACTCAATGATCCTTATAATGGTCCTTTCTTTTTTCGTGATTTCTTACTTTATGGGTATGCTGGTCCATTCAGCATGGATGTATGAGGATAAAGGGAGCGTTAAAAAGGATAGCAGATTTGGTTGGATACTATGTATGGTCGCGGGTACTTGTATAACAGGATGGATGTTTTATTACGGCTATTATGTCAACTTTGTGCGGTAAACTTTTTAACTTGCTAGTAAATTTACTAGACGTTGGCAATCATTTTTATACCCAAGAATCTCTTCACTTTCTTCTTCGCCCAAGTCATCCGTTAAGTTTTCTTCTATCAACTCTATGGCATCGTTGAGTCCGCCAGCTACAATGTCGAGATCTGTTTCTGATAGGGCGTAAATTGAGCCATTAGCCTTAAGTTTATCAAAAACTCGCAAATATCTTTCTTTATAGTTTGTTAGGGAATTTTGTTTTTCCGGACTCAATTCCTTTTTAAGCTCGCTTGTCATATCAGAGATTGAGTCATTTAGAGCCATTTTAATTGTTTCAATATCGTTGTCTGTAATGGATGCAAGTGATTTCATATTTCCTGCGGGAATTAAGTTATGATATTTGTACTGGGATTTGCAGTACTGAATACTTGATGTTTTACCATAAACCCCCCGAATACGGCATGAAAAATCACACTATGCAGATTTTTTCTCAATTAACAAAAAACAGGCCGGTCCAAAAAGCGAACCGGCATCTATTTTTTCTATTAGATTAAAAAAATCAGGAAACTCCAACTACGTCGATTTTCTTAGGCTTCACCTGCTCATGTATGGGCATATCTACTTTTAAAACACCATTTTCGATTTTTGCAGAAACCTGCTCCGTATCAACCCGATTACTCAATGTAAAGTTCCTCTCAAAACTCTGAGTATTGAATTCACGAATATGGTAATTTTCTTTTCTAGATTCATGTTTATCTTGTTTAGAGCCCTTGATGGTTAATATACCGTTATGGACCTCAATACTTATATCTTTATCCTTCAATCCTGGAATTTCAGCTTCCAGATGAAAGGCATGTTCGTTTTCAATAACATTTACTTTTGGAAAACATGTTTTCCCTATGGTTTCCCATTGCTTTTTGTCTGAAACTAAAAATGGATCCGTATCGAAGAATGTGTCTACAGGATTAAGTGCATGCCATGTTACGAGACTCATGATATTGTCCTCCATTGTTAATATGTTTTTAATTGTTTTCATGGTTCTCGGCCGAGATAATATTATTTATCCTATGTTATAAATAAAATCAGGAATGAGAATGTCAAGACAGATTGCGCAATTTTCCGATCGAACTCTTCATTTTTTTTCTTCGTAAAATTGATTTCTTCTTAGGAATGGACGTGGTAGTAGCTTAATTATCTTAAATTTTTCCTACTTGTGTGTCCTTAGAAATTTTTTTTTGGGGGGGTATTTGGGGAAATTAGTTAGTGTGAGTTTAAAAAACATATTAAATGTTAACTAAAACGCTCAGCAAGATTAAGAGGACTTGCAGCATAAGCCATAAGTCCTTGTATATTTTGATGGGCCCAACAGGATTCGAACCTGTGACCTACCGGTTATGAGCCGGGGGCTCTACCAACTGAGCTATAGGCCCGCA
>CAYYIR010000287.1:0-2060 GCA_964471995.1 uncultured Nitrospina sp.
CTTTCAATGGCCTTAGCATCAGTCCGCCCTGAAAGCCCTATAAAAATAGAATCAGGAGTATCTAAGATATCTCCTCCGTCTAAATAGGGAGGGAGGCGCACTATTTTACGATAACCCTTAAGGGTTTTTTCTATTGATTCCATTTCGTTCCGTCGAGTCTCTTCTTTTAAAAAACACAAAAAAACTCTACCCTCAAAAATAAAAGCGGTGTCTTCTACAAAAGTGGAATCGGGAAGAGAATCTTCCGGTGGCATTGCTAGAATTTTTGCTCCTGCCTTTTTAAGTGCATTTACATAACTTCGATGTTGTTCTCTTGCTCTGGAAAGATCAATTTCTTCTTTCGCCGGGTGACTGGAAATCGCTTGCGGAAAGTTGACACCAGGTGGTCTCACCAATGCTGTGAAGGATTGCATGATATAGAGTGGCAGACTCAATCTATAGTGGGAGTGCCCATCAACCTTGAAAAATAAAGCATGGGGAATAATTTTTTAGACTTTCTATAAATCTTCATCATGGCTTTATTTGGTTTGAGTCCTTTTCCAGTTTTTTCAAGCTTTGCTATATAAGTAAATCCATTGATCATCAAAAAATCGTGTCGATTGAATCGCATGACCTTTCGTTGATATTCATCTGGATGACCGTATATTTCATCCAATTTCGATACAAATTTTTCATCCATTTCGTAGAGTTCGCCATGCATCATTCCAGATGTATCATTAGTGGGTTCGATATTGGCGTGTCCTAGGCCTTCCTGTCCTTCGTTATCTTTTGGGATTTTATTGAATACTCTCCTCCAACCCGACAAGCTAACGGAAGACTTAGAAATATATTCAAGACCGTGCTCTTTAAAAACATCTTCATTGATCAATTTGTCGTAAGCAAAAAATTGTACAGCATCTACCATGAGTTTAGTACTCCAAGTCTTTTTTGTTTTAAGTAATTTAAACATACCCACCACGCAAAGGTTAAAATCTTGCTGAGGTTTGGGAGTTATGATAATATCAAAAAAAGTTCCCCTTTTACATTCTGTTAGATTTTTTTGAGGGAATGACAATTCTTGTATCCCAATTGATTCAAATAATTAAATAAAAGTCCCTACTGAAATATTAATAGTCTTTTTTTATAGTTAAGGAGTTATTTATGTCAGCCGGTAAAGTGTTAATTGTTTCTGATAACGAATTTGAGCAAACGGTCCTTAAATCTGAGATACCTGTGATGCTTGATTTCTGGGCCGAATGGTGCCAGCCCTGTAAAATGCTCGCTCCTACCGTTGAAGAACTTGCTGGAGAATTCGATGGTCAGATTTTGGTTGGTAAGCTGAATGTGGATGATAACCCCAACACAGCCACCAGCTATGGAATTCGTGGCATTCCCACACTATTGTTTATTAAAGATGGCCAAGTGGTGCAACAATTGGTGGGTGTAAAATCCAAAGCTGAGATAAAAAAAGTAATTGAAGAAAATCTTGGATAAACAACATAAATAATATCTAAAAAGCCCTTTCCCAAACGAGAAAGGGCTTTTTTGTTTTTTGGTGTTTCTTTCTTACTCAAACACAAAATGGATCTTGACCTTATGAAAACAAAGATATGTCTCTAGTCTTTGAGGACTTTATAAATGTAGTATTGTTGTGAAATGGTCAGCATATTGTTCACCGTCCAATAGATTACCAGCCCTGCCGGAAATGAAATAAACAAAAATGTGAATAGAATAGGTAGAAACATCATAATTTTTTGCTGCATGGGATCACCCACTGAAGGGGTCATTTTTTGTTGCAAAAACATGGTGATGCCCATTAGAACGGGTGTTACATAATAGGGATCCTGAACCGAAAGATCAGTGATCCAACCTATAAAAGGAGCGCCGCGCAGTTCAATCGAAAAAAACAACGCATGGTATAAAGCTATAAAAACTGGTATTTGCAATAGCATCGGCAGACAACCACCTACAGGGTTAACTTTATGTTTTTTATAAAGTTCTAGTAATTCTTCATTCATCTTCTGCCGATCATCCTTGTTCCTCTCCTGAATAATTTTTACATAAGGTTGGATTTTTTGCAT
>CAYYIR010000288.1:0-2052 GCA_964471995.1 uncultured Nitrospina sp.
TCCGACTAACCATGGAGGCGATTAGAAAATTTAAGAACATTCCTAAAGTCCCAATCCCTTCAGGTGAAATTCCAAACCACCAGTTTTCTGCAGAATTGATAGACGGATTAATAAATTTAAAGTATATGATATAACTTGCGGTGAAAGTAAGACCTGTAATCATTCCGGCGATGGCACCTTCTTTATTCATTCGTTTTGAAAATATTCCCATTAGAATTACCGGAAAAAATGAAGAAGCAGCAAGCCCAAAGGCAAAAGCTACAACCTGGGCAACGAACCCAGGTGGATGAATTCCAAAATACCCCGCAATGATAATAGCAACAGCCGCAGAGAATCTAGCGTAAATTAGCTCCTGTTTATCAGTAATGCTTTTCAGAAATAATTTTTTTAAAAGATCGTGAGATATAGATGTTGATATCACCAAAAGTAATCCGGCCGCTGTAGAAAGCGCCGCTGCCAGCCCGCCTGCTGCGACAAGAGCGATAACCCAACCTGGCAAATCAGCTATCTCTGGATTTGCCAATACCATTATGTCGCGATCAATGTAGAGTTCATTTGAATTAGATATTAGACGGTTAGAAATTTTTCTTTCTCCATTTAGACCCCTTTCGTCTAAAAAAATAGGTGTTCCTATAAATGCTTTACCGGCGGAATATTGAATTTTTCCATCCTGATTTTTATCCACCCAGGCAATAAGATTAGTACCTTCCCAGTTTTTAAACCAGGATGGAGTATTTTTATATTCTGCATTTTTAACCGTATTTATTAAATTAACGCGCGCAAAAGCAGCCAAAGCAGGAGCGGTTGTATAAAGTATGGCAATAAAAACCAATGCATAACCTGCCGAAATACGTGCATCACGAACTTTGGGAACTGTGAAGAACCGAACAATAACATGAGGCAAGCCCGCTGTACCCACCATTAAAGCCGCTGTAATAAAAAACATATCAATAGTAGATTTATTTCCTTCGGTATAAGGTGTAAAACCAAGCTCATTAGACAATTGATCAAGCCTATCGAGAAGATATATATTAGAACCGTCGGTAAGTGTGCTACCAAAACCCAGTTGGGGAATTGGGATCCCGGTCATCAACATGGAAATGAAAATAGCTGGAACCAAAAAAGCAAAAATCAAAATACAATATTGCGCTACTTGGGTATAAGTAATTCCTCTCATTCCTCCAAGAACTGCATAAAAAAATACAATACCCATCCCTATAAGAACGCCGGTTGTAATTTCTACTTCGAGAAACCTGGAAAAAACAATACCAACCCCACGCATTTGACCAGCTACATAGGTAAATGAAACGAATAAAACACAGATTACTGCAACTAAACGAGCGAAATCGGAATAATAGCGATCACCCACAAAATCTGGAACGGTATATTTACCAAATTTCCGAAGATAAGGGGCAAGAAGAAGTGCAAGCAATACATAGCCGCCTGTCCATCCCATCAAATAAACTGCGCCATCTCGTCCTACAAAAGATATAATTCCCGCCATCGAGATGAAAGACGCGGCAGACATCCAGTCTGCTGCAGTCGCCATTCCATTGGCAAGAGGAGGAACGCCACCTCCGGCAACATAGAAATCATCCGTGGTTCCTGCTCGTGACCAGATGGCAATACCAATATAAATAAAAAAGGTTACACCAACAAAAATGAAAGTGAGAGTCTGTATATCCATACCTATTTATCAGACTTAGAATTTTGGTAATGGGTTTCGTCTTTAATCAATTCGTCTTGGTCCTCACTCACCCCATATTTATGATCGAGTTTGTTCATTTTATAAACATAGATAAAAATAAGAATGACAAAACAATAGATGGAACCCTGTTGTGCCATCCAGAAACCAAACTTAAACCCAAAAAAGCGAATGTTATCGAGAATATCGACAAACAAAACTGCCATACCAAAAGAAACCAAAAACCAAAAACCTAATAATGAAAGAACAAGACGAATATTTTCTTTCCAATAAGCTTTAGCTTCTGGGCTATGTAAATCATTCATTATTTTTTTCCCAATTTAAGACAAAAATCATTATCTTCATCT
>CAYYIR010000289.1:0-2048 GCA_964471995.1 uncultured Nitrospina sp.
TCAGAAAAACCATGGATGCTATTCATGCTCCAGTACCTTTTTATAAAGATCAAATTAAGAATACAACCAATAACTTTTTTGACCAAATGCCTTGTGACGAACTATTTGCGCGGCGTAACTGGTCATTACACGATACCCCAGCTTTACGACAGGATGGAACCCAGCCTATTGTTGAAACAACCGGCATTAATTCAAAAAATGCAGGGGAGCGCTTGTGGTTGAGGGTTGAGCGACAAACTCTTAGGAAACTAAAGGGGACAGGGGCCATTTTATTTACAATACGTATTCATATACGACCATTAAGACAACTTGAAAAACTTAAAGGAGTTGCCAAACGATTATCTAAAGCACTCTCCGCTCTGCCACCCGAAATGCAAGCTTATAAACAAACCAATACCTTTTCTGATGCTGTGCAGGAATATCTGGATCAATTTTGAACCACATGGATTAGTGGCTAAACGATTTTAACTCTTCCCGGAAATGATTATGGGGAATTGCCTTGATAATTAAAAAGAATTGGATTTAAGTATTGTGTCATTATCATTGACAGTACTATAATTAGTTATGAAAAAAATCTTTCAAATATCTAAAAAACCCTATTTTGCCTGTGTATTTTGTGTAATTTACTCGGCAATTTCCTTCGCTGTGGCCCTCTTTGGTCATTGAACTTTTATCTGATTTTTCCTGTTAATCAATTTTTAACCTCACCCGCTGTTTGCAATTAAGAAACTATCCTCAGCGAAATATAGGCGCGGATGCTTGTTTTATATTTTGAGGTTGGAGTAATTTCTTAATTCTATATTCGAACATTAAAGATGACGCAATTATAATTTTATGGTTAAATAATTGTACGGAATAAACTTAATATCCTCCTATTTTTAAGGTGTGCGTTGTGAAAAAATTGATCTTAGTTTCTATCATTTTTTGTTCCACCCTTTTATCCAGTATTGGATTCGCCAATGAGCTTCTTGTCCTAAGTGGTGATAAATCTCAAAACTCTAAACGATGGCAGCAAGAAGTTCTACCCGAATACAATAAAAGTAACCCTGGGAAAAATCTTCCCGCAAAGATAGTGCCCATCAAAGGAAAACTTTTTCCAGAGTGGTTTGCACAAGCTATAGATGATGGAAGGGTGGGAGAAATTGTAGGTACCCCCACTTTTCTGATCTGGGACTCGAAAGAAAAAAAGGAAATCGGTCGTATTGAAGGTTACACACAGAAGACCAGGTTTTTCTCCCAGTTGGTTGAAGCCATAAACCTGGTAGAACAAGGTCAACATCCTGGAAAAAGAGAAGGGTCCGGTGGTCATAGGGATGAGGGTTCTGGAGGAGATCAGCGGCAGGAAGAAGGCTCAGGCAATAGCAGTAATATAATGGACCATATTTACAAAACCCCAGAAGAAGCTAAAAAAGCCTCGGAAATGCTAGGCCTGGGAGGAGAAATTCATTCTCACGAAACGGCAGATGGAACCATTTATATGCCTGGGTCTACTATGTAATATTTTCTAAACCCGACTAATGAAGAAAAAACCCTTCAAGAATCCCGCACTAAAAGCGACTCCTAGAGGACTGCCAATGCTTGATAGGTTAGCTGAACGATTGAAAAAGGTTGATCTGTGGGAAGTAAGTAAGAATTTATCAGAGAAAGATAAAGCAAAACGTCGATCTTGGCTTTCGTTTAGAGATTAAGGCTAATATTTATAGTTTTTCCCACTTCTATAAATTTTTTTAATCCAATTCAAACTCCCGCATCAAGTAACCCACAACTCGATAATCGTCAGAAGTTTTGGTAGCCCCAATAGGTGCGGCTATGCCTATTTCCCACTCTTTGGATAATTTATAAATAGTACCCGGTGTAATATATATATCGTTTCGGTTACCGCCGTCCCATTTGTTATTGTTGCCATTGATTTCTATGGTTGCGCGCCAGAGGCCAATGGGAAAAAAGGCGCCTAGGTTCCATGTAATACTATCAACTTCGGGTTCTGAACTTTCAGGAACATTTCTAACCTGATCCACCCAGTCAAAACCAAACTCGAAAAATATTTG
>CAYYIR010000290.1:0-2025 GCA_964471995.1 uncultured Nitrospina sp.
TAAAAATAATACATATTATTGAAAAAAACGGAGCAGAAATTGCTTTTCCAACATCGACTCTTCATTTCTCAAATCAAGAACAATTAAAGAAATAAGATTAAAACTACTAAATCTCCATCCCCTATAAAATGAAATTAAAGTTTCTTTGTATTAGCCAAATACTATTTTTCATAAGTTCCTGGTTTCTTGTTTTAATAAGTGGTTGTGCCAAACTAGGTCCCACCACATTGAAGAGTGAGCGGAGCAACTACAATTTAGCCGTGCAAAAAACCAATGACGAACAATTATTACTCAATCTCACTCGTCTTAAATATCGAGATACCCCTTTCTTTATGGAAGTAAGTAGTGTTGCTTCTCAGTTCACGTTATCGACATCTGCAAATGCCAGCACAACTTTACAAGAAGGGGTAAATGGCATATTTGGTTTAGGCGGATCGGTTGGGGTTACTGAAAAACCCACTGTCACTTATTCGCCTTTGCAGGGCGACCAGTTTATTCAACGCGTGCTTTCCCCTTTACCATTAGAAACCATCACTCTTTTATATCATTCGGGATGGAGCATAGAGAGGATCTTTAGGTTATGTTTTCAACGCATGAACAATGTAAAGAATGCTCCCGGAGCATCCGGCCCGACACCCCAAAAAGCTCCTCAATTTAAAGAATTCATTGAAGCAACAAAATTTTTAAGAGAACTTCAATCTCTGGATGTTATAAATCTTTTTTTCCAGAAGCAAAACGGAATCCCTCAAATACTTTTACAGATTACTGAAGAAGGGAAAAACCTTAAACCCGCAAAAAACTTTGCAAAAACTCTCAACATAGAACCCGGAAAAACAAATTATGTCTTCACTTTCTCTCCGAAACCAAATGAGCCTGGCCAAATCAGAGTTGTAACTCGATCTCTTTTAGGGATCTTGTTTTACCTTTCCCAGGCAGTAGAGGCACCCGAACAAGACATGAAATCTGGCAAGGTTACACGCACACTTAAATCATCTGGAGAAGTATTCGATTGGAAGGAGCTTACCGGGGAAATTCTGAGGATCAGGTCCAAACCCAATCGACCCGAAAATGCAACTCTGATGGTTTTTTATAGAGACACCTGGTTTTATATTGACGATTCAGATCTCAAATCCAAATCAACATTTTCCTTATTGTCACAAATATTTTCCCTGCAGGCCGGAAAGATAAAGGATAACAGCCCTGTTCTCACACTGGGGGTTGGGCAGTGAAGTAGAACTAATAATTAGTTCTCTTTTTGAGGGCATTTCTTTTTCCCACTAAACTATCAATAAAAAGTTTGCCATCCAGGTGGTCTATTTCGTGTTGAACCGCACGCGCTTCATATCCCTCCATTTGGTAATTCACATTATCACCAAACTCGTTTTGAGCTTCAACCTCTATATTTTGTGAACGTTGCACCTTGCCTATATATTCTGGAACGGAAAGGCAACCCTCCCTTCCAATACTATTTCCTGCGCTAAATTTGATTACTGGGTTTATAAGAACCAAGTGGCCATGGTTCTTGTGTTGAGGTCTGGAAGAAATATCAACAATAACAATTCGTTCAAAAAAGCCCACTTGAGGAGCAGCAATCCCAACACACCCGGGGAGAGAACTTAAAGTTTCTTCTAAGTCAGAAATAAAACTTACGATTTTATTATCGATGGCTTTTACAGGTTGAGAAACTTGCCTTAATCTTTCATCTGGATAAACCAGAATTTCAAGTTTAGCCATTGATTTAACCCATCATGGTATCAATGGGAGCCAAATGTATAATAATTTTTTTCTCATTTATTAATGGTTTGATGCTTTTCTCCAAACTAGAATGACTGCAATCTGCAAATCCTTCAATATGCATTATATAAATCGGTTTTTCAGGATTACCACCGACATCAGACTCAAGATTTAAAATATTAAATTTTAATTTTGCCAATACACCCGTTACCATGGCAACGATACCCGCCTGGTCAGCACCATGGACACTCAGCCTAAAATTAGGTTCAACGTGGTGGTGTAAGGTGCCTA
>CAYYIR010000291.1:0-2025 GCA_964471995.1 uncultured Nitrospina sp.
GCGTCCTATAATTGTGGTGACTTTGTGTCCGCTCCCTTCGGTCAGGTCAGGTCATGTCGCAACCCGTCACCACCTGCTAAACTTGGTCAGATTTTACATGGCTCAACTTTTTGATTTTTTAGGAATAAACTCTAAATTACCACGCTGATTTAAGTGAGAAAAAAGAGGCTTAATGTATGAACTATTTCATTGACAAAAACTACCGGCTTAGCTATATTCGCCCTTCTATTTATCAGCACTTTACACCCTGAATCACAACACATTTAACTGTTTATTTATGGGAGTTTAAGGCGGCTTGCCCAGAGGAATCAGAGAGCATATAAATTATATTAATCGTTTAATTTTTCCTGATTTTTTTTAGAGCAAAAATGTCTTATTAAGAAAACATATGCTGGAACAATATACGGGTGCCGCCATCATGTTTCTATTCTCCATGGGCATAGCCTGTGGAATGGTTGCAATGACATCTCTTTTGGGGCCCAAAAGAAAATTTGCTGATAAAATGGAGCCCTTCGAATGCGGCGAAAGCCAGTTGGTATCCCCTCATCAAAGATTCTCCGTTAAATTTTATCTTGTGGCGGTTTTATTTGTCCTGTTCGATATCGAAGCTATCTTCTTTTTTCCTTGGGCTATATTGTTTAGAAGACTTGGTTTATTTGGCTTCGTGGAAATGCTTTTATTTATCCTGATACTTGGGGTCGGTTTACTTTACGTTTGGAAACGCGGCGGTTTGGATTGGGAATAATCAGCTAATGCGGAAAACAAGGTTAGTTGAAATTATTCAAAAGTTCCACTACGTCGTCACTGGTTAATAAGTAGTGATCTATTACCGCGGTATATAGCCGCTTAATATTATGTCTGATACAAAGTTCATTGATCTAATAAAAAATAAATACGGTGATCTGATTCTTGATAGCCATAATTTCCGAGGCGACCAGACTGTCACGGTTAAAAAAGATTGTGGTAATGAGTTTTTTAAATTTATAAGGGATGAACCGGAACTCGCTTTTAATTTTCTTATGGATATAACGGCTGTTGATTACCTTTCCAAAAAAAACGAACGCTTTGAAGTGGTCTATCATTTTTACTCCCAGAAACATAACGACAGGCTAAGAGTTAAAATTCCAGTTTCAATGAATGACTGCATCGCCGAAACGGTCACTCCGTTATGGAAAACGGCAAACTGGTACGAAAGAGAAATCTGGGATATGTACGGAATCAAATTCCGTAATCATCCAGATCTAAAAAGGATTCTCATGTACGAAGAGTTCAAGGGTCATCCCTTACGCAAGGATTATCCCGTCAACAAACGCCAGCCCTTGATTGGGCCGCTGAACTAGGATCATCAAAATATGTGGGTTGATTTAGCAATCACATTAGTAAAAATTCTTTTTATCATCGGAATTACGGTTGGTTTTTTTGCTCCCATTTTGACATGGGTGGAACGAAAGCAGAGCGCCATCATGCAAGATAGAATTGGTGCAAACCGTGCAGATATTTTAGGTTTTACCGCAATAGGTCTATTCCATTGTATTGCGGATGCCTTGAAGATGTTCACAAAGGAAGATTTTATTCCTGATGGTGCGAATAAAATTCTACACACGCTCAGTCCTATCATTGCGGTGGTCCCAGCCATTCTCACTTTTGCTGTTGTTCCCTTCGGTGGGCAATACACGATTTTTGACAAAGAGGTTAATCTCGTAATATCGGATTTGGATGTAGGCCTCCTCTTTGTATTTGCAATAGCATCTCTTGCAACGTATGGATATGTAATTGCAGGTTGGAGTTCCAACAACAACTGGTCACTTTTAGGTTCGATGAGAACAGCATCGCAAATGATTTCTTATGAGGTCACGATGGGGCTCACCATTGTTGGAGTTCTCATGGTTTATGGTTCCATGAAGCTAACGACGATCGGTGCAATACAGGAAGATTTTTTTAGATGGGGATTATTCCTACAACCTTTAGGGTTCTTCATGTTTCTTGCCGCATCGATTGCCGAGAACAAAAGAATACCCTTTGATA
>CAYYIR010000292.1:0-2024 GCA_964471995.1 uncultured Nitrospina sp.
AAAAACAAAAGCCCATCATGAACAACGAGTCAAGTTAGTTCGTTTTTTGGAAGTAAAAATATTATTTCAAAGGGGTAAGATAGAAACTATATTTTTTAAAATGGTAAAACCAGAAATAAGCATACAGTATGACTAGCGAGTTAGGGTTATTTTGGAAAACGCTCACACTTAATTTACTGGCGTTTTATAAAATAGAAAAAGAAGATCTATTAAACTTGTTATGCTTGAAAGGATTTCATCTGGTTTGATTTGGTTTGGGTTTGAGAATAGCATTCTCAAAAACATATTAAGTTATAATTTTTTAAAAGTTTAGGTTAAACAATAATTTTTGTTATTGACATTACCCTTTAGTGTAGTTAAAGTTCGCTGTGGAAAATTTTTAATATAGAAATTTACAAAAGAAACAAGAAGCTTTCTGGTTATAAGGTGGCGTATGAAAGGACGATGTTGCCTTTGATAATCAACCCCTCGGAGGCTGTAAATGTATTCTTTGGCGGTTAGCTATATAAATATACAGAGAAATATTGCGACGATTGTAGTCGGTTGTAATTAGTTCAAACACACCCTGGCAGGGTGTGTTTTTTTTTGTCTTTTTTATGAGGAATAAATTATTTTAACTGTTGATTTTTATTATTGAAGGCAGAGATTATTATGAAAAATACTATTCGAAGACTTCTTGAACTTGAGGGTGAAGGGTATACAGGTACAGTGACCTTAGCATTTCATAAGGGAACAGTATCAAAAAAAATAAAGTTAGAGGTCGTAGAGAATACTAGTCTATCTGAAAATATTGATACGACGAGGCAAGCTCATATGGAGAGAACAGAAGCTTGGCAAAATTTAAGAGTTTGAACTCAGTATAGAATAGCAAGCGGGTAGGGGACCACCTCCCAGAGATGCCCTGAACCCAGACGAAGAATAGGGACCAACAAAATATTTGATGCCCTGACCCAAGCAACTTTTTATTGCTTAGGCCAGGGTTTTTTTTTGCCATAAATCATATTGGAAGATGGATAAATTATTCAAAAAAATTACCCAACTTAAAAAGGATAACTTTTCGGGAACCATCACCTTGTCATTTCACAAAGGAAGTTTGTCTAAAATGATCAAGGTGCAAACAACAGAGGATACGGAGGGTGATGCTAATAGTGAAAACACATATGATTTAACTATAAAAGATACTAAATAAATCAGGCATTCTTCGGAGTTTCAGGGATTTAAAATATAAGGATGGAAATGTTAAAAAAATACCCCCCTCTGAGTCAGTTTGAATTTGAAGTTAGAATTTACAAAAATATTAAATTTAAAATTTTTATTGGAGTTTTATAGGAAGCCATGAGAAAAGCAAACCTTTTATCATCTTTATCTATATTTTTTCTTGTACTTTCATACCTTGTTGCATCAGTGTCTGCGGACGAACAGCCTGGTACGGCCCCCCCATTAGATGAAGATCCGTGCATGAATATACCTCCTGGAGATGAGCAAAACGTATGTTATTTAAATTTAGTTGAAAAATTAGGTCCTGAAGACCAACATTGTGAAGATTTACATACCGGGGCACCCGCTGTTGAACTGAGTCAAGAGGATATAGCAAGATACGAGGCTCAATACAGAGCAAATGGTGCCCTAAGTCCTGGGTCCTATCAAGAGTTAGAAGGAAAGGGTTTTACTCAAGCAGAAATTGATTGTCACGTAGCGGAGATGGCCGAAGCAGCAGAACACGATAAAGAAGCTGATAAGCCAATTCCTCCAGAAGTACTAGCAGAAATGGGAGAACCGCCTGGACAATCGGGTATGCAGGGAGACCCATGTATGGCCGTGCCTGCTGGACCGGATCGTGACAATTGTTATGCAACGATGCCTCCGGGACAACCAGGAATGCCAGCAGATTGTGGTGGAGTACCATGCCCACCGGGACAACCGGGATCACCAGCTGAATGTGGTGGCGTACCTTGCCCGCCGGGACAACCAGGAATGCCTCCTGGACAAGAATCTTCAGTAAGGGTTGAAGCTGCTGCCATGTA
>CAYYIR010000293.1:0-2023 GCA_964471995.1 uncultured Nitrospina sp.
CCTTACTGAACCTTTGGTAATAACAATGAAGTTAATCATTACCAGAATAATAAAAATAACTGTTCCAACAACAAAGTTGCCGCCAACCACAAAGTTACCAAAAGATTTAATGACTTCCCCTGCAGCGCTAGCACCTTGATCCCCATTTAATAAAATGATCCGAGTTGAAGCAATATTCAAAGAAAGTCTTAAAAGAGTGACAACAAGCAAAAGTGATGGAAAAACAGAAAATTCTAGAGATGACATCATAAAGACAGCCACCATTAATATGATCAATGAAAAAGTAATGCTGAAAGAAATAAGGATATCTAATAAAAAAGTTGGAATTGGCATCACCATAACACCGAGAATTACAATGATTCCTCCGGCGACCAATAATTCCTGAGGTCTTTGACTAATAGTTTTTAAAATGTCATTTTGCGCCATAGTTTATACCTTCAATTCACCAAAATTTTGACAGCTTGAAGCCGATTCGATTATCCTGAAAACCCTTTAAATATATAACTTTTTGACTTCTCTACCATTAAAATAGACAGGAGAATAAATCCATAACCCTTTGATTTAGAAAATATTGCAAGTGCCGTGCCGCACTTATACTGCAGAGATTATACTAATAACCCCTATTCAGAAATGTTATGAAAGCAAATGGTTGAATATTAAAAATCTTAGCGATTATCAATGCCTTAACTTTGGTTTAGGCCTGATTTGAGTTGGTAGACGTAAGCTAGGATTTCTGCAACGGCTTTGAAGAGGTTATCGGGAATTTGTTGTCCGATTTCCACAGTTTTGTTCAAAACTCTGGCCAGAGGCTTGTCTTCGACAATGGGGATCCTGTGTTCTTTGGCGATTTCTCTGATTTTCATCGCTATATCACCCGAACCTTTAGCTAAGACAATGGGCGCAGAATGCTCTATCGCATCGTATTTGATCGCAACAGAAATATGGGTGGGATTGGTGACAATAACGTCTGCATCTGGAACCGCAGACATCATGCGCTTTCGAGCCATTTCCATTTGCACTGCGCGGATACGTTGTTTGATTTGCGGGTTACCATCTGTCTCTTTTCTCTCTTCTTTTACTTCCTGCTTGGTCATACGCAAATTCTCTTTATATGTAAATTTTTGAAATGCAAAATCAAGAAGTGAAAGGAAAATCATGATGATTAGTACTTGAAAAATTATTTCAAGAGCTACAAGTCCCATAAAAGATAATATTTCCCCAACTCCTAATCCCATCAAAGGAGAGATTTCATCCCAATGAGAACTAATCGTAAAATAGGATGCAATAGAAATTATTGAAACCTTAAATAAAGATTTAAACAACTCCATCAATGAGTTTTTAGAAAATATTCTCCCAAATCCTTTTAACGGATTCAACTTGTTGAACTTTGGGGTCAGAGGGTGAGCAGAAAACCGCAATCCACCAACCTGGATTAAATTAGAGATAATCCCCGCAAACATTATTAAAAAAAGAAACGGACCTATGATCTTCATAAAAGACTTCATTGTATTAACAGTCACTTTAAAAAGCTCATCGGTCGATAACTGAAGAGAACTGGCGTCAGTAATCATTACATGCCATGCCTCCATAACATTTTTAGTACTTTGTTCACCCATCATCATAAAACCCATCAAGGAGGCTAATAGTATAAAAGATGAATTGATTTCCCGGCTATGGGCAAAGTTACCCTTATCTTCAGTATCGGTGATTCGTTTGGATGTGGGTTCCTCAGTTTTTTGGTCTTTATTGTCTTCAGCCATTGCGTCCCCTAAACTTAAAGTCCCCTCATGAAACCTACAAATTTAGCAGGCATATCATGCATTTCATTTTGAACAATAATACTGAAAAATGAGATCGACAAACCGACCATTAAAAGTCCAATTCCGATCTGCAACGGAAAACCAACTATAAAAACGTTCATCTGAGGAACGGTTCGTGCAACCAAACCCAAGCCAACGCTTAAAAAGAAAAGAATAGCCATAACGGGAGCTGAAATTTTAACTGCGGTTGTAAAAGTAGCAGA
>CAYYIR010000294.1:0-2003 GCA_964471995.1 uncultured Nitrospina sp.
GAATTACAATTCTTTTGGTCGTTCTGGCATTTAATTTATGTGGAGAAGGATTACGAGAAGCCTTCAACCCAAAACTTAAGACGGCATCTTAAGAATATTCGAAAAAGTTGTTTTTTAAACAGAGGCTTTTTTAAATCCCACAGAACCGGAATATTACTAGCTCAAAAATGAATAACGCCATTACATTGAGGTTGCCACTTGGTTTTTGTTGAAAATTTAAATAAACAGTTTGGCTCAAAAGTCGTTTTCCGTGATGTGAGCTTTCATTTGCGACCCAAGGAAAAGGTCGGTCTAATAGGTGAAAATGGTGCTGGCAAGACTACTTTATTTAAAGTAATTGCCGGGAAGGAAAGCTTTGACTCTGGGCAAGTTACTTTAAGGAAAGGTTTGCGTTATGGTTTGTTGGAACAGGACTGCACAGGAGGCAAAGAGACCCTGTTAGAAAGAGTGGTGTTTGGAGATCCCTATTTCATGCAGGTAAAAACAGAAATGGAGAAGTTGGAAACCGATAAAAACTTTCAAGACCGTTATGGTGATTTGCAGCATGAGTTTGAACGGCTAGGTGGTTATGGTCGTGAAACACGAGCAAAAATAATTCTACAGGGATTGGGATTTAAAACCGGCGAGTTGGATAAATCCTTGGATCAACTATCCGGAGGCTGGCGAATGCGGGTAGAATTATCGCGAATATTACTTCAAAGCCCAGATGTCCTTCTTCTTGATGAGCCCTCTAATCATCTTGATTTGCAGTCGGTAATCTGGCTTGAATCTTTTCTCCTTTCCTATGAAGGTAGTGTCCTTTTGATTTCTCACGATAGAAAATTTCTAAATACTTTGGCCACACGTATTTTTCAATTGGATCGTGGAACTCTCACAGTTTATGTCGGTAACTATGATAATTATGAAAGGTTAAAAAAAGAAAAACAAGAACAGCTAACATCCCAAGCGGCAAACCAGAAGCGACGTATTTCAGAAGTGGAGCGGTTCATTGAAAGGTTCCGCGCTAAGAATACGAAGGCGACCCAGGTGCAAAGCCGGATCAAAATGTTGGATAAGATGGAACGGGTTCAAACTTTAGAAAAAAGTAGTAAAGCCATCCATTTTCGGTTTCCTCAACCTGTTAGAACGGGACGAATGGTTTTGGAATTGCAAAAGCTAAATAAAAGTTACGGTGATCTGAAGGTATATGAAAACTTTTCGGTAACTTTAGAACGAGGGTGGAAAGTTGCTTTGACAGGGGAAAATGGAGCGGGGAAATCAACGTTATTAAAAATGATGGCAGGAGTACTTATGCCAGATAGCGGAGAGGTGAATTTAGGAGTTAAAGTGCGTCGATCTTATTTTGCGCAGCATCAGGGGGAAACACTAAATTTCAATCATACCGTTTTAGAATCTTTACAGGAGTCTGCCCCAAGTTTATTGCGAACCCAGCAAAGAAATATTCTAGGGGCATTTTTGTTTTCAGGAGATGATGTGGAAAAAAAAGTTTCAATATTATCTGGGGGAGAAAAATCTCGTTTGGCTTTGGCAAGAATGCTTTGTGGTAATGCTACCTCCGATAATAAAATATCTTTGTCGAAGAATGTTGATATTTCGGCGCCCCCTTCTTTGATATTTTTGGACGAACCGACCAACCATTTAGATATTCGTTCTCGTGAGCATCTCGCCGCAGTTTTGGCAGATTATGAGGGAAGTCTGGTGATTATCTCGCATGACCGGTTTTTTCTGGATGGTTTTGTTAATCGAGTTTGGGAGGTAACAGATGGGAAATTACGTGAATACGACGGAAACTATAGCGAATATGAGCAAGCTAAAATCAAGGAAAAGCCAGTAGAAAAAAATATCAAAGTTATCGGAGAAAATGCTCCTGGTAGTTCTTCTTTAGAAAAGGAAAGAAAACGGAATGAAGCAGAAGAGCGTAACTTGCGCTATAAACAATTAAAGCCGTTAGAGAAACGTTTGGCAGAAGTTGAGAGCCGTTTGGAAACTTTGATGATGGAAAA
>CAYYIR010000295.1:0-2002 GCA_964471995.1 uncultured Nitrospina sp.
ATTGAAAATTGTTACTCAAAACTTGATGGAAATTAGAATAGATCCTCAAAAATTTAATAATATTAAAGAAGCTATGGTGCGTGGATTGAAGAAGCGTAAACTGGGACAAGCCTATTCTCGCGGTGGATATTATAATTGGTTGATGCTATTAGATGAGCAATATACCGAAGAGGAAAAGCTCCAAGCTCTTCTCCCTTTATCATTGGATGATGTTAAAGCATATGCCAAAACACTTTATGAGAAAGTTTTTATAACAGGATTAATTCACGGAAACTATAATGATAAAAAGGCCATTGAAAATACAAATATTCTTATAGATTCACTGAAAAGCCAACCGCTTGCTGAAAAAGACCGATATAAGCAGATTGTTGAGAAGATGCCGAAAGGTAAGCGATTTAGTTTTTCCCGCGAAGTAAAAGACAATAATAATTCTTTATCCTATGCCATTCAGGTGGGTGATAAAGATTTTGCTCTCCAAGCTCAGGTTTCCATGCTGGCCTCGATAGTAGAAAGCGATTTTTATACGCAAATGCGCACCAACCAGCAATTGGGATACATTGTTTGGAGTTTTCAGCAAAGAATGGAGGATAGAATATTTTTCCGATTGCTAATTCAATCCTCGACCCATGGACCTTTTGAGATGCGTAAAAGAGTCAATGCTTGGTTACAAAGTACGGATAAAATATTTTCTAAATTAACCAAAGAGGAATTTGAAAGGCATCGACAAGCTTTGATTGTTGGATTAGAAAAAGAGGGTGATAGTATTGCTTCTGTTTTAAGTGATTTGTACAGTTTAGCTGTAGATGAAGATGGTGATTTCTTATATAAAAAGAAATTGATTGATGCAGTAAAAAAAGTGAAAAAAAGTGACGTAATCTTGCAAGCTAGGAAAGTATTTTTGGATCCAAATACCCCCCGGCTGGAAGTTTTAATTAGAGCGAAAGATAGTAAAGAAAAGGTTCCTGCCGGAGTCATTGATGATGTTGAACGATTTAAGGAACAAATTGCTGCGTCAGGAACAAATAGTTGATTTGCTATACCCCTTATATTTTTAAAAAAAGAAATTAAAGGTGTGTGATGGCAGGTAAAAAAGAACGCGGGCTTTGGGAACTTTATTCCAAGGATCCAGAAAAGGCGGATGCTGAAATTTGGGAAAGGAAACCGACCTCTTTTTCAAGAAGAGGGTTTTTGAAGAAAACCGGTCTGGCTTCCATGTCTCTGGCTATTGGTTCGCAAATCCCTTTCTTTCGTTATATGCCTGATGGATTTATCCCGTTGGCTCTGGCAGAAACTAAAAATAAAATAATTATTGAGGGCAAAGAGGGATTGGTTGTATTAAATGATCGTCCCATCAATATAGAACCCTATGCCCATTTATTGGACGATGAATTCACTCCGAAGGAAAAACATTTTGTTAGAAATAATGGCCTTCCTCAAAATGGAAGGATTGAGGCCGATAAATGGAAGTTAACCGTTGAGGGAGAAGTACATAAACCATTACAGTTAAGTTTGGAAGCCCTGAAAAGTAGATTCAGGCACCACACCTATGCATTGCAGATAGAGTGTGGTGGAAATGGAAGGGCAGGGTATAACCCCCCGGCAAAAGGTAACCAATGGAAGTTTGGGGCGATTGGTTGTTCTAAATATAAAGGGGTACGACTGGCCGATGTGCTGAAAGCCGCAGAACTTAAGAGCTCGGCTATTTATACAGGCTACTATGGTTCCGATCTTCATATTTCGGGAGATTCTGAGAAAGTTTCTATTTCACGCGGGACACCCATTTCTAAAGCTTTAGATGATCATACCCTGATCGTCTGGGAAATGAACGGCGAACCTCTTCCCGCATTACACGGTTTCCCATTAAGAATAATAAGCCCTGGATGGCCCGGCTCTGCTTCACCAAAATGGTTGAAGAAAATTTTGATTCGAGATCGAATCCACGATGGCATGAAAATGGATCGCTATCGTATCCCCAAATATCCGGTGAAGCCTGGCGCATCTG
>CAYYIR010000296.1:0-1991 GCA_964471995.1 uncultured Nitrospina sp.
CTGGGTCAAAGGGTATTGTGGAGCAAATCGAAATCTCCCTCCAGAAAAGTTTTCCGCTGAAGGCACTTCCTGTTTCAGATCTTCCGGATTCAAACTGCTATAAACACCTATCGCCTCTTCAAAATCAGGAATGCCCCTTTCAGCTGTTCGGGTCAATCGCCACTGGTAAGCTTTTTCCACAGTTATGGTAAGGGGGTACCAGATAACCGCTTCTAAAAGTTCGTGAAAAAAATTAATATCTTTCTCAACTAATAATAAAAACAATTTTCGTAAGGCTGTGGATTCCTTTACTTTAAAAAATACGTCATAAACGCCGTCTGGAGAAAAGTGTTCCAACCCTTCAACCCCATCATAAGAATCTGTCATCTCATCTTGCTTAAAAACTTTAATCAGAGACTGCAACAGTACTACCTTTTGGTCAAAATCTTCGTTCAAAAACCATTCTAATATTTGCGGGCCTTCACACTTATCCAATAATTCCAACCAACCCATCGCTCGCTCAGGTTGAAATTTGTCTCCCTGCCACCATTCAAGGTCAAATATAAACTGTAATTGTTCCTCCGATACCATAGATAGGATAAGAATAGACTCCTCATTACCCAATTCCTTGATCAAATTATAAATTTCTTCTGAGGGGAGAGATTGTGTAACCGCAACCGCATCTTCACATAACACCAGCAATTCTCTTTGGAGGTGGGGAGGCAAGTTTAAAACCCGTTTTGTCTGTTCTTGAACAGATAATGCAGATAGTATTTCTTCTACCTTACGAGGCTCTTTCTTTATCCAAGAAATGGGAAAACCCTGTTTGGCAGTTAAATCCTTTACACTGGGTATTTTTTTTTCAGTCATTTAAAATAATTTATAGATAAAAAAACAAACTGGATAAGTATAAAACTCAGTTAGATAATATATCAATGAAGATATATCTTTTTCATGTCAAACCAGATTTTTGTAACATTATAAAGGTTAATATCCTTCCTGTTTGACCTTCTCGACGGTAGGAGAAATAATTCCTGGGTGAACAAAAGGTGCATTCACCGCTTGGAAATATATTTTCAAATAATAAACCTGCATCAAGGGCTTGCTGAATATTTACTGCAAACAAATCTAATAACAATTTTCCATTTTTCTTTTTTCTTACAAAAGAGGAAGCATAGGGAATTTTCTTTTCAAATAAACTAAAGCAGTCTTGATCCACTTCATAGCAACAACCACCTATGCCAGGGCCCATTCCCGCAACCAAATCTTTGGGCGCACAGCCATACTCCTGCTGCATAGCCACAATTGTTTTATTTACAATGTTTTTTTGAGTTCCCTTTCTTCCTGCGTGTATTGCAGCTACTACATGTAGTCGGATGTCACACAAAAGAACGGGGATACAATCTGCAGTAAAAACTCCAATAGGTGTTTCATTCAAATGAGTGATTAATGCATCCGCATTAATTTTAGAAACCTGATCTTGCGTTTGAGAAACATCTTTTAAACAAAAAATTTGATCACTATGTACCTGATTCAATAAATAAGGGGTCGTGTTTTTTATTTCAACCGTTTTCATGAATCGTTTTATATGATTTGATTTTTTTTCTAAATCCTTCTTTGCTTTAAAATTATATTGTTTCAATTCTCCTTTTTTATTTTCAAAATACCGCGGACTGCTCGCATGGATAAAATGCAAAAACTTATCAAAATAATTAATTTTCACCACATCAAGTGAAAGTTTCATAAAAAATTTAGAAAAAAATAAAAATTAAAAAATTACCCCATAAATGAGATTCGGCCACACAATTTTTTCTTTCAAAACGATCATACAGCTTTTTAGCCTTATTTTAAGGGGTTTTTTTTACATCCAAAGATTAATCGAACTCAAAAAAATATTAAAAGATATTTTAGACAAGTAGAAGTTGCCTTCAAGTCATCAAAAATTATTAATATTCGCTTGACAACAAACGCTTATATCATAAAATGATAAACGGTATTTGGGCGCTGAAACG
>CAYYIR010000297.1:0-1937 GCA_964471995.1 uncultured Nitrospina sp.
ATGATTCGTAATTTAAAAAACCCGAAAGATCTTGTTATTTGTTTGAAGTTTTTGATCCATCTATCTCTTACAGATGAGGAAAGTGCCCAAAGTATAAAAAATATCATAACAAGGTACATGGGAATTCATTTTGAGGAAAATGAATCTCAGGTTGAAAATCTTATTGCCCCTCTTGATGACAAAGAACTAATAAAACTTACCATTGAGAGTTTCATACACATGCAGGAAGAGGAGGATGAGACCAAAAGGGAAATCATGATGATGATAGAGGAAATAATTTTTGCTGACGAAGAGATACTACCTTCTGAAAGGAAGTTCTATGACATGGCTAAAAAGTATCTAAAGTTCCATGCCTATAAAGTCCATCCAACTGTTGAACTTTTTGAATACCTGAACGTACTGAATCTCGTTTCTTCATCTGATTTTGCAAATATTAATGAATTCGCAGAGATCTGGATCAAGTACATGGGTCCTGACATCCGTGTTTACTACAACGAAGCATTTCAGAATTTGAAGAATCTAAGCCTTGAAGCACAGATCCAGAAAGTCGGAAGTGACCTCCAGAAACTTAAAGACATTGATGACGAACAAAAACTCAGCATCAGATCAATGGTTGAGGAAATAATTTTTGCTGATGACGAATTTACAGATGAAGAAAAAATCCTCTATGATCTGCTTTTGGAAAATATGGATGTTAAATCAGGCATTGAAGATTTTGGAAATAAAAAGGGATTTAAAGAAATATTTTCACATATCGAAAATAACCGTTTTTTTAATATTTTTATCAGTGCTGCAATTGTCTTTACAGGTATTATTGTCGGATTTGAGACAAACATATCTTTAGTTGAGGACTACCCCACTTTTTTTCACACGATCGACCAAACTATCAAATACATTTTCTTATTCGAAATTGTTATCCGTTTTGTCCCAAAATGGGACAAACCTTTAGAATTTTTCTCAGATGGTTGGAATATTTTCGATTCTTTACTGGTTGTTGCTTCCTTCCTACCTTTCGGAACCTACCCATTTATCTTAAGAATCCTAAGACTGCTCCGTTTCACAAGAATTTTCAATAGAGTTTCACAACTGCGAATGGTAATTATATCTTTGCTCCATAGCATTAAACCGATCTTATTTGTTGGGATTATTTTGGTCATGACGGTCTATATCTACGGTGTTATAGGTACGACAGTCTTCTCCAAAAATGATCCTGTTCACTTCGGAGACCTAGGCATTGCTATGGTTTCATTGGTTCGGGCAGCCACTTTCGAAGACTGGTCTGATTTGATGTATATTCAGATGTATGGATGCAATAATTATGGTTACGAGAGTACACCAGAAAAGTGTACCTCGCCTTCAGCAATGCCTGTCTTTAGCATATTTTTTTTCGTCTCTTTTATCGTCATAAGCGGTCTTATCATCATCAACCTTGTTATAGGTGTCATAATTCATAGCATGTTTGATTCACAGGAGAAAATGAGGAAAGAGGAAGAATTAGCCAAAACTCTCAAAAATATAGACTTAATCGTCAAAAATATTAGATCAAAAAATCTTGAAAAATTAATTGAGGAAAGTGAAAAAAAAGATCTCCCGTGAGTAACCCCCACTAATTCTTTACAGTCAGACACCCTCAAAGTAAAACCACTACACGCATGCACGAGGACAAATTTATTGTGCCATTAGCTTACAAAAACAGGCCATATTTTGGGAGAATCGACAATAGTTTATAGTGTTATATTTCTGATATTATAATCTTTATTTGTTGAAGTTTTGTTTAATCTACATTTATTTTGGCCACTTCAAACTGGGGTAATCTATAAATAAAGTGGATGGCGGGGATTTGTCTTGAAAAAGAGGGCTCGAAAACTTCTGCGTGTATTTTTATAAATTTCTTTTAGTACTGTGAGAAATTTGTTGGCGGTTGTCTTTTTTTCAGT
>CAYYIR010000298.1:0-1931 GCA_964471995.1 uncultured Nitrospina sp.
TAATGTGGTACGCCCGAGAGGATTCGAACCTCCGACCTGCGGTACCGGAAACCGCCACTCTATCCAACTGAGCTACGGGCGCATAGGTTTAAATTATTTCCCTAGGCTTGGTGCCTTCCTCATATCCAACTACGTTTCCAACTTGTCGTTTCAGTTCCACACCAAATTCTTTAATCATTTTTAAGCGAATAGACCACCATTTACCCTCTGCCGTAATCTCTTCATTGGCCTCGTTATTGATAGCCACCTTATGGGTTTTAGTTACTTCGTCAAAAGCAATTTTTATTCCTTCAACCGCTTGCAAACCTTGCTCACCCATTGCTTTCATTGGGTCGGCCACCAATGACTTTTTAAATGCTTCATCGGTGATGGCTTTTGTCACGATATTTTTCCATTTGTCATCGAGTTCTTTTTTGCGAATAGGGTTGATGGGAGAACTGCTTCCGGTTGCTCCAAGAATTTCATTCATTCTTAAATCCTTTACAGTATTTATTTGTCTGGGATGTTAATAAGATTAGTAGGAATCATACCCGATTCCAAAGAAATTGACCAGTCAGGAATCATTGGATAATTCAGTATAAAAAAGGGTAATTGAAGGAAAGGATTAGCAGCCGGCTTTAATAATTTCTTCTGCTTTTTTTAATGCTTCATCCAGTTTATCTGTATGAGTGCCTCCGGCTTGGGCCATGTCTGGTCTTCCACCACCACTACCTCCGACAATCACTGCAATTTCCTTTATTATATTCCCGGCATGAAATTTTTTTGTTAGGTCTTTGGTAACTCCAGCAGCCATAGCCACTTTCCCATCGGCAACAGAGCCGGCTACAACAATACCGGATTTCAATTTATTTTTGGCATTATCTATATAGGTTCGAAGGGTCTTGGCATCGGTGCCATCCAGATTTTTGATTAAAAATGAAATGTCACCCATTTTTTGTATGTCATCTTCTTCTGAAGAATCTTTGCCGCTCACTATTTTTTCTTTTAACAAAAGAATTTCTTTTTCCAGTTCTCGATTTTTTTCCAGCAGTTTTTTAACTTTGGAAAGCTCTTCGTTGGCAGGGGCTTTGAGAACGGAACGGATTGCAGATAAAGACTCATGCTCCGAGTTGATTTTATGATAAGCCGCGGCTCCAGTTACCGCCTCGATGCGCCGGACACCCGATGCGATGCCGCCTTCTGAAACAATTCTGAATAATCCTATATCACCGGTTGCGGAAACATGAGTGCCACCGCAGAGTTCTTTACTAAACCCTGGAACGGATACAACCCGAACTCGATCCCCATACTTTTCACCGAACAGGGCCATGGCCCCTTCCTTTAAAGCTTCTTCAATTTCCATTTCCTTGGTGGAAACCTGAATATTGTCTCTGACTTTTTCGTTAACCAATGATTCTATTTTATGCCTTTCCTTTTCGGTCAGAGGGGAAAAGTGAGTGTAGTCAAAACGTAACCGGTCAGGTGCTACTAGGGAACCAGCCTGCTTGATATGTTCTCCCAAAACTTCTTTCAAGGCAGCGTGTAGTAAATGAGTGGCGGAATGGTTTAGAGCTGTATTTTTACGATTGAGCTTATCGATTCGCAATGTTAGAGAATCGCCAGTTTTTATAGATCCATTTAAGATTTTTGCTTTATGTACAATTAAACCTGGTAAAGGCTTTATTGTATTAAGTAATTTTAGTTGCACATTTTCATTGAAAGCAGTCCCCGAATCGCCGACCTGTCCGCCAGATTCCCCATAAAACGGGGTTCTGTCTACCAGAAGTTCAATGTCATCACCCTGATTGGCAGTTTCTATTTTTGTTTCTTCTTTTAGTATGGCTAAGATCTTTGCGTTTTCTTCGTTGGATATATAACCCTCAAACTCAGTGGGGACTGAACTTTGCGAAAACTCTTTGTAAAAAGGCGCTACTTCCTTTTCTCCAGAACCT
>CAYYIR010000299.1:0-1929 GCA_964471995.1 uncultured Nitrospina sp.
AACGTCTTCAATTCTTTCTCTTAATGGCGGCATATCGATGTGAATAACATTCAGCCGGTGGTATAAATCTTCACGAAAACTTTTCAGCCCAATCATTTTTGGAAGGTTTTGGTTTGTAGCAGCTATGATACGTACGTTTGTGCGAAGGGGTTCTTTTCCTCCCACTCGATAGTACTCATTATTTTGTAAAATACGAAGTATTTTTGCTTGCAAGGACAATTCCATATCACCAATTTCATCTAGAAACAAAGTGCCTCCATCAGTCTGTTGAAACTTCCCTATTTTTGTTTCGACCGCCCCGGTAAACGCCCCACGTTCGTGACCAAACAACTCTGATTCAAGTAGTTCCCTGGCAATGGCAGCGCAGTTGATGCAGATAAAAGGTTTGTCTTTTCTTCGTGAGTAGCGGTGTAAAGTACTGGCGATCATTTCTTTGCCTGTTCCACTTTCGCCTGTTATGAGAATAGATAAATCGGAATCTGCTGATTTACCGATAGTCTTGAAAATTTCTTTCATGCTTTTACTTTTTCCAATAATGAGGTCTTCATCGTTTTCCGCTTGAATGGTGAGTTTTTGCTCTTCATCCATCCCTTGAGGGAGAGAAAAAGACTGCGCGGTTTCGGCCTTTTCTACCAATTTGTAAACATCGTCTAGGTCAAAAGGTTTAGCAAGGTAGTCATAGGCTCCCAAACGCATAGCTTCGATGGTATTGTTCATAGAATCCTGAGCAGTCATTATCACAATTTTAAGGTCTGGGGAAATTTGCCGGGATTGTTCCACCAATTCAAGTCCGCTAATACCTTCCATGAAAATATCTGAAAACATCAGAAGGTATTTGTTTTTTCTGAGTTGGTCGAGAGCTTTTTCGCCGTTAGTTACGGTGTCTACAAGGAAGTTATTTTTTTCCAAACCTTTTTTCAGGACCCAGAGAATATTTTCTTCATCGTCGACAATGAGAATTTTATTTCGTTTGGAATTCATTTGGGTATTTTATCATCTCTGACGAATAGGTAGAAACACTTGTACTGTGGTTCCCAATTCTTTTTCGGATGTAATTTTAATTTTTCCATGATGGTTTTCCACAATTTTTAAAGAGATTGGCAATCCTAGTCCACTCCCCTTATTTTTAGTCGTATGAAAGGGTGTGAACAATTTTTTTTGCGTTTCTTCGTCCATACCTTCTCCAGAATCTATTATTTCCACGGTTATATTTTGCCTAGGTGCACCTCCTATAGGAGTTTTAATAGTAAAACCCGAACTCAGTCGGGTAACAATTTGTAATGTGCCGCCATCTCTTGAAGCTTCTATGGCATTTTTGATTAAATTCAGAAACACCTGCTTTAGTTGGTCTTCATCGGCTTGAATGAGTGGTAAACTAGGATCGTATACTTGTTGAAATCGACCATTTTTTCGGATAAACGTTTCCTTTTCCAGTATTAAAATTTCTTCAAGAACTTTATGAATATTTGTATCTTTTAGTTTTAATTCGACGGGTTTTGAAAGTTCCATCATCCTTTTGACCAATAAATTGATTCGATCCACTTCATTCACGACTACGTCAAGGTATTCGCGATGCACTTTTTTTTTGACATCTTGACGTAATAATTGAGCAGAACCACTGATGCCCCCTAGAGGGTTTCTAATTTCATGAGCAAGGCCCATTGCCAAAGCGCTAAGATTAGTCAGATGATCTGCGGGACGTTGCTGTTCTTCCAGTTCACGAATGAGGCTCATATTTTTTATCAGTATAATGACACCCTGAATAGAATCATTAGATCCAAGGTAAGGAGATAAAGTAAGACTGACGGGAAATTGGATTGATGCAGTTTTTCGCGCACCCTTTGCTTCAACATCATGATAGCAAGCTCCAGTAACAAGTACTTGACGAACTTTGTCGATGAGTTTTGGTTGTCTTGGAAAAAGTTCTTC
>CAYYIR010000300.1:0-1927 GCA_964471995.1 uncultured Nitrospina sp.
AAAGATTGCCCTTTTGATGAAGATGCAGTACTCGTCCCTTCAAAAGATCTCGAAAGTCACTTTACCCAAGTTCCTTTATCAAACGTTCAGATTATCTACACGACTTTCTTTCCGAAATTTTTATCTGCACTAAATTTTATGGATCCTTATTTGGGTTGGCTACCTCTTGGCGGACAATATCTGGTAACGGGTCAAAAGAACTAAGTTTTTTTTGATTGAAAAAACAACAAACCCTCTTCAATTTTTCTCGGGTTATAAGGAATGATCGCTTGGGTTTTATCAATCGACTGATCCTTCCTACATAAAAGTCGGGGAATCTGATCGGAAAAGGCGATGCTTGATTTAAAAATTGACAGAACACTAATACCTACCCTGACAAACCAAATTGGTAAAAATATTTTTTTTATCTGCACCTTTTGAATCTGAGCAAGTCGATCTATCAGTTCATTCATAGTCATTTTTTCCGGTCCACATAAATTCAGGGTTTCTTTTTCAATCGAATCATTGCCCAGTATCTCCACCATTACCTGAACCAAATCATCCACACTTACCGGACTCAGGAAATACGATCCATCACCAATGACAGGAATTATTGGAAACTTTTCTATCCAGGCAACCAACTTACCAATGCCCTCTTCCATCTTCAAACCATAAACCTCTGAGGGTCTAAGGATCACCCAGTCAAGACCCGATTTCTGAATCAGTTCCTCACATCGTAGTTTACTCACCCCATAATCGCCACCTTCCTCCGAAGCCGCTGCCGAGCTGACAAAAATAAATCGCCTGACATTCTTTTCCTTACAGGCAGTTATTAAGTTTTTTGTGCCCTCTTCATTGATTTCAAAATATGCTTTTCCGGAAAAAGAATGGGTCAAGGCGGCTAAATGAACCACAGTGTCGATCTCAGAACAAGCCTTGCCCAAACTATCGATATCCTGAAGACCACCCTGAAAAATTTCACAATTTTCCTCATGCACCGGCGACCGATGTTCAAGAAGCCGAATCGAAAACTGTTCCGTTTTCAATAATTCTGAAGTCAGGTTTTTACCCAGAGTACAGGATGCCCCCGTAATAAGAATTTTCATACGGTCACCAAACAGTTATTTTTTAGCAAGAAATTCTTTCACTCGGTACCAAAACAGGTTACCTAAAAATTCCAGAATAGAAAGAGGTTTTACAAAAGAAGGGCGCGAATCTATGCTGAAAAACACAGTGTTAATTTCTCCGATTTTGGCGTGTACTCGCCTGGCAAAAATCATAATTTCTGCATCAATGAACCATCCGTTAGATTCTAGGTGCACTTTTTCATAAAATTCGCGGGTCATAATTTTGGGTTTGGAGTTTATATCCCAGGCATTGATTCCTGGAAATAACAGTTTGAATAAAATATTATAGCCAACAGAAACCAACCTCCTGTAAGAACCATCATCCCTTTTTGTTCGGAAGGTTTTAGCTAAGTCCAATCCATTTGTTTTCATCAACTGGTATACGCGGATCACATCGCTACTAGGCATTTGCCCATCCCCATCTATTACCGCAAGAGATTTTCCTGTAGCCGCCTGCAATCCGGATTTCATATCCCACCCCATCATGCCTTTTTTTATTTTAACCACTGCTTTTATTCGCGAATCCCTGGCGGCAATACCTCTAACTACCTCGGGAGTCTGGTCTCCAGCTCCACCACAGTAATTTCCCACCAGAACAATTTCCCACAACAAATTTTCCTTTTCTAGGGAATCGATAAGGGAATCAACAAAATTCGTTATCGTTGCTGCGCTACGATAGGCTAAAACAACTACAGATATTTCAGGAGTATCCATTATTTATACAATTTTTAGCTAACATCAGAGATTTTTAAAGCCGATAAATCTAAATAGGTGATGATATCATAGGGTCACATATTATCTAACCGCTTAATTCCTTTAAA
>CAYYIR010000301.1:0-1917 GCA_964471995.1 uncultured Nitrospina sp.
TTAAAAATATTTAATACCATGAGCGGAAAGAAGGAAAACTTCGTTCCCAAAAATGAAAACCAAGTGGGAATGTATGTCTGCGGCGTCACCGTTTATGATTACTGCCATGTAGGACACGCTCGTGCCGCGATTGTCTTCGACACGATTTACCGCTATCTGCAATACCTAGGCAACGATGTTGTTTTCGTCCGCAATTTCACAGACATAGACGATAAGATTATCAACCGAGCCAAGGAAGAAGGCGTGGAATGGCATGACATTAACCAAAAATATATAAAAGCCTTTCATCAAGATATGGGCAAACTCAATATCGCCGCCCCGACTGAAGAACCAAAAGCTACCGACCATATTCCTGAAATGCTAAATATGATCCAATCTCTAGTCGATCAAGGGAAGGCTTATGAGTCAAAAGGAGATATTTTTTATTCCATAAATTCTTTCAAGGAATACGGTTGCCTTTCCGGTAAAAATATCGATGACCTAAAATCGGGAGCGCGGGTCGAAATAAATGAAGTCAAAAAAAACCCCCTGGATTTTGCGTTATGGAAAAAGAGTAAGCCTGAAGAACCTTCTTGGCCTAGTCCCTGGGGTGCTGGCCGGCCGGGCTGGCATATAGAGTGTTCGGCGATGAGTAAAAAATATCTCGGGGAAACATTCGATATCCACGGAGGTGGCAAAGACCTGGTATTCCCCCATCACGAAAATGAAATCGCCCAATCCTTTGGCTGTACTGGCAAGCAGCCAGTTCGTTATTGGGTTCACAACGGCTTCGTAAATATTGATAAGGAAAAGATGTCAAAATCGTTGGGCAACTTTTTTACCTTGCGTGATGTTTATAAAAAATACCACCCAGAAGTTCTCCGACTATTTTTAATCAGTAGTCAATACCGCAGCCCCATCGACTTCTCCGAAAAAAACCTAGAAGATTCCACCAAGGTACTTACGCGTTTTTATGAAGGCCTAGACGGAATGAACAAAAAATTAAAAGACTTCGACTTAGCTTCTATTTCTAGACTTGAAAAAAAGATTAAAGATCACGACTTAACTAAAAAGTTTGAAGCAGCAATGAACGACGATTTTAATACCTCTGTTGTTATGGCTCATTTGAATGAAGGTCTGCGCTACCTAAACTCATCAACAAAAGATAATGATTTTGTCATCACCGCTCAGGCATGGGTCAACGCTGCGAAAATATTGGGACTGCTCTCACTTACTCCGAAACAATTCGATGAGGAGTTGTTCAGTATCAAAAATCAAAACCTGAATCTGGATGTTGAAAAAATTGAGCAGTTGATTGCTGCCCGTAATACAGCCCGTAGCAACAAAAAATGGCATGAAGCCGATCGCTGTCGCGATGAACTTACTGCGATGGGTGTAGTCATCGAAGACTCCTCAAATGGAACTGAATGGAAAATTAAATGATCCCTTGTTAATCTTTTCAAATACTGATTTATCAGGACTTTGACATTCAAAAGCATAATTACTTGTTGAGATGGCCTTGTCTCCAATTATATGTGCAGGTTTTTCTCCTCAAATTACAATAAAAATGTAGTATCCCCATTGCGTAAAACCTTAATTTCCCGTAAAATCTTCCTCCTCCGCCTTGATTCTATTAATCATTCAGGATAAAGTGCAATATTACCCTTTAATTAAGACGATTACTGTAATACATGGACCATCTAGACGAACTTGAAAATCAAAGCATTTTTATACTCCGCGAGGCCTATAAAAATTTTAAAAACTTAGCCATGCTGTGGTCGATTGGTAAAGATTCTACGATAATGCTCTGGCTTGCACGCAAGGCCTTTTTTGGGCATTGCCCCATTCCCTTAGTTCATATAGACACCACCTATAAAATCCCGGCAATGATCGAATACCGCGATTTTTATGCAAAGGAGTGGGGATTGAACCTGGTAG
>CAYYIR010000302.1:0-1912 GCA_964471995.1 uncultured Nitrospina sp.
GGTGAGAAGAGCGCGAAATTTTATTTTCAATACCATTAGGAAATTTAAAAATAAGTTCTTAAGTGATATTTCTGGTAAGTATCGCCAAGTTGTTTGCGTAAAAATTTTTCTTCAGAACGAGCACGAAATATATTCAAAGGAACCACTATAGTAACCACATAAACTAGGCAAACTTGAGAACCGCAGGCCAAAAAAAGCCCGCTAAGAGTTAAAACAATCCCAATATAAATGGGATGGCGAAAATATCGGTAAACTCCGCTAGTGACCAACCGATCTGTTCCAGGCAGGACCTCTAAAGAAGAACCCAGAGTCAGCATGGCTAAAATCCAAAGAATCAATCCTAAAGCACCTATCGTTAACCCCAGATAAACCAAATTATCATAGCCGAAACCAAAATTTTTAGGCCCCAGATAAGCAAGAATCAATGGCAACATGTATAGTGAGGGTACTAGAACGTTCAGTAAAAAACGTTGATTAGAACTAAGGTTCTTTATTTCGATCATTTTGTGGATGAAAAAATAGCTAGAGACATTAAACACAAAAATCTCTACCAATCTTTAATACTTGTTACACTCGCGGCTAGTGTCGGTTTGTAGTAATATTATTGTTAAAAATTTCTCTGCCTTCTAAAATTTCCAAATCAATCACTACCTTGTAAAATGGTAATGAAAATTTAAAATCTTTTATTTTGACCGCATCTTTTTCGGAAACAAGAATCAATTGTACTCCTTCCTTCAAGGCTTTAGCCTCCAGCTCTTTGATATCATTTAAACTGTATTCATGGTGATCAGGAAAAACCTTAAACAATTTTAATTGTATATGTGTGTCCTGCAAAATCTGACGAAACCCTTCCGGATAAGCGATCCCACAAAACGCTGCTACCGACTGGTTTTTTAAAACTTCGACCTCGCAAACATCACCATTGTCCATACTTATTATAGAGTCTAAACGGAGATGGGCCTTAATTTGCGGAATGGCTCCCAAGTACTTAGAGGGAAATTTAATAGGACCCCCAAAATACCTGGTGAAACAAATCATGTCTGCTCTTCTTGTTTCGCTTGCAGGTTCACGCAATTCTCCGGCTGGGAAAAGGTGATTGTTTCCCAAAGGTCGCTCATGATCACATAGAAGAATGTCCAGATCTCTACGTAAAGCCAGATGCTGGAATCCATCATCCAAAATCAAAGTATCAATTTCGAAATTTTCTAACGCATAGCGACCGGTTTGGAATCTATCTGAACCAGTTATTATAGGAACATTCTTTAACTTTTCGGCCATCATAACGGCTTCATCCCCTACCCATTCATGAGATGAAAGAATAGATTTCCCATCACAAACTACATTAACCTGCTTTTTAGATTTACCACCGTACCCCCGAGTAAGAATGCCAGGTTTAAAACCATTACCTCTCAAAGTTTCGGCAATCATCATGACGAAGGGTGTTTTCCCTGTCCCTCCAAGTGTTAGATTTCCAACGCTAATGACTCGACAATCCAAACTGCGTCGGGGGAAAATCCCCCATCGATAGGCCCATAAACGAAAATGATGACCCAAAAGATAAAAAAATGAGACAAGCCTCAAAAATAAGAAAAAAGGTAGCCAATACCATTTCCGATTTGGGGATATGATTTTGTAAAATAGTTCAGACATATTTATCGATATTTTTAAATTCCTTGTAGGAGTATACTCTCAGCCTATGGATGTTTTGTACTATATTGTAACAGGCACTCTCATACTTGTCTCAACACCCTTCTTTCTGTTGCGAAGCTTGCTCTCTTCTAATTTTCGCAATAACATAAAGGAAAAGTTAAAGGGTGCAAATGCTCTTCCCCATTTAAAGAAGAGTTTGTGGATACATGCTTCATCGGTTGGTGAAGTATGTTTGGCAAAAACCCTCATTACTTCCTTACAA
>CAYYIR010000303.1:0-1912 GCA_964471995.1 uncultured Nitrospina sp.
AAATTGACCTGAATCGATATTATCTTTTACGTGGGAGATACCCTTAACAATGAGTTCATTACCCACGATAAAAGCAATTCGCCATCCAGTCATATTATAAGCCTTGGATAGAGAATGGAATTCTACGCCTACGTCCATTGCACCGGGAACGGTAAGAAAACTTTCAGATTTTCCATCGTAGGTGAGGGCGGCATAGGCTGCATCCTGCATTACTGTGATTTTATTTTGTTTGGCAAATTGAACAACTTCCTCATAGAATTCACGGGTTGCTTTTGCGCCTGTAGGATTATTGGGGTAATTTAGATATAAAATTTTTGTACGCTCGAGTATTCCGGAATCAATACTTTTTAGATCGGGTAGAAAACCATTTTCCTCTGTAAGGGGTAAATTTACTACCTCACCGCCTAGATATTGCGCATGGGTTCCCATGACAGGATAACCGGGTACCGTCATCAGGATGACCTCTCCTGGGTTAACAAAAACAGCCGGAGTCATTGCCAAGCCGGGTTTCGATCCTATGAGGTGGTTTACATGCTTATTGGGATCCAAATTCTTAACGCCAAAAACATTTTTCATATATTGGCAGGCGGCAACCTTAAACTCCTCTATTCCATTATCGGTGTATCCACGATTTTCCGGTTTCTCCGCTTCCAGTTGTAAGGATTTAACGACGCCGGAATCTGCCATTTCATCAGGTTCACCTACACCTAGATCGAATAACTCCTTACCGGGATTGGCATCGAGAGCGGCACGTTTAGCTCTTTTTATTTTTTCAAACTTATAAATTTTAGTGTCTTTGCCAAATTGGCTTCCACCGACACGATCGGAAAATAAGGATTGGATATAACTTTCATCTGACATTCTGAAACTCCGAAATTAAATAGAGAGGATAAAAAATTCGCGATAAGAGGGCTCAATCTAGCCAAAATCATATGCTCTGTCAAGGGATTCTGATTTCATTGCAAATTCTCTAAAACTATTGCTTGATATTTTTCTAAAGCAAACTTTTTATCTTTAAATTTGATTTGTTTAATGGTTTAGAAGAGATGTCCTGGGTAAAAACTATTTGGGATGGTAGGATGTTTGTTGAGTTAATTATTGAGACTGGTAAAAGTCTAACCTTCCTCTTCTTCTTCCTCCTCTGGTTCCAAGCCTGCGGCCTTTTGTGAGTAACGAAGATATTTGATGATTTCCGTTATTTCTTTGTCGGTTACATTCTTTCTTTGAGGCGGCATTTTATCGGTGCCATTTATTATAGTCTCTCGTATTTCTTCATCTGCAAAATTGGGAGTTAAATATTCCTCATCAATTAATCTGGGTGCCTGGGTGTGTTTACCCATCGCATCGGACCCGTGGCAGTTCGAACAAACCTTATGAAATGCATTTTGGCCTGCTTTATAAGGTTCTGGAACTTCCAGTTTGGGTTTGGGCGCGCAAGAATATATCCCAAGCATTGAAATTGTGAGCAGAAATGTAACTAGAAAAAATCTCATAAATATTGCTTAAATTATTTGAAATATTTTTTAATTCATCATTCTATATATTCATCAAATACAATAATGAAATCTGCGAGTAGATAGCTACAATATTTATTAGTTAAAATTGTAAACAAAACCGGAATATACATTTCTTCCCGCTACGCTAAAACCACCTACCTCTGTATAGTCTTGGTCAAGAAGATTCTCTGCCCTTAAAGTAAGTTTGATTTTTTTACTATATTGATAACTAAAAGCAGTCCGAACTGTAACGAAACCTTCGGTGGAATTTGTGGCGTTAAAACCTCTGGCAAAGCCTCTGGCAAAGATACCTACAAGTGATTCAAGTTTATTATTCCACCTGTGAGTAAGATTGGCAATCAACTTTTGTTTTGGACGGCGTGTTCCTGGTTGATTGTGGTCAGATTTTGATTTTT
>CAYYIR010000304.1:0-1000 GCA_964471995.1 uncultured Nitrospina sp.
TGATGGTCCTATGCCTCAAACTCGTGAACACGTTTTGCTTGCAAGACAGGTAAATGTCCCATCAATTGTTGTATTTATGAATAAAACAGATCAAGTAGATGATGAAGAGCTTGTTGAGCTTGTGGAAATGGAACTTCGCGATTTATTAAATGAATATGAATTTCCTGGTGATGACATACCTATAATTAAAGGCTCTGCCCTTAAAGCTTTGGATAATGTTACTGATGACGCTGCCACGGCTTGCATTTCAGAACTTATGGAAGCTTGTGATAGCTTTATTCCTGAGCCAAAAAGAGATATTGATAAGCCTTTTCTTATGCCCGTTGAAGATGTTTTCTCTATAACTGGAAGAGGTACTGTTGGAACGGGTAGAGTTGAGAGCGGCATTGTTAAAGTTGGCGATGAAATAGAAATGATTGGGATGGGCACTGATAAAAAAACCACCGTTACTGGCGTAGAGATGTTTAGAAAACTTCTGGATGAAGGTCGCGCCGGTGATAATGCTGGTCTTTTGCTTCGCGGAATCGACAAGGAAGACTTAACAAGAGGAATGGTTCTTGCAGCACCTGGCTCAATTACCCCTCACACGAAATTTAAAGCCAGTGTCTATGTTTTGAAAAAAGATGAAGGTGGCAGACATACGCCTTTCTTTAATGGATATAGACCACAGTTTTATTTTAGGACGACAGATGTAACCGGAGTAGCAACACTACCAAGCGGAACAGAGATGGTTATGCCTGGAGATAATGTAGAATTAGAAGTTGAATTAATTACACCAATTGCCATGGATAAGGAATTACGTTTTGCAATACGTGAAGGTGGGCATACTGTTGGCGCTGGTGTAGTAACAGAGATTGTTGAATAATTAGATACCTCTTATATGGCTGGCAATAGTAAACGAGACATTATTCAGTTAGAAAGTACCGCGGGTACTGGCTATCGTTATACGGTTACTAAAAGCAAGCGGACACACCCCGAGCGCGTTGAATATCGCAAGTTT
>CAYYIR010000304.1:1078-1895 GCA_964471995.1 uncultured Nitrospina sp.
AGAGCACCGGTCTCCAAAACCGGGGGTTGCAGGTTCAAGTCCTGTCACTCCTGCGATTGGTGCGTTGATTAGCTTTTTGTATGAATAGAATTAAAAAGTTTTTTTCAGAAGTTTCAGTTGAGATGAAAAAAGTTTCATGGCCTAAGTGGGATGAATTGAAAGGTTCAACATGGGTCGTTGTTTCCTTTTCAATAATTGTCAGCGTCTTTCTCTTTTTTATAGATAGAATCTTATCTAGTGTTATGCAGGTGATTTTATGAATTGGTACCCCTTAAGAGTAATATCTGGAAAAGAAAGTAAAGTTAAAGATAATCTCCTATTTGAGCTTGACTATCAAAATCTTGTTAGCGAAGTCAGTGATATTTTAATTCCATCTGAAAATATCGTTGAAATGAAAGATGGTAAGAAAAAAATAAAAAATAAAGTTTTTTTCCCTGGATATATACTCGTACAGATGACCGATTCAAAAGAGGCTCGTCATATTATTGAAAATATGGATGGCGTAATAAGTTTTGTTGGTCCTAATGGTGCACCTCAAGCTTTAAAAGAAGAAGAAATAACAAGAATCCTTGGAGAAGTGCATGGCCGGGAAGGTAAAGAAGTTGTTGTTGCTCCTTATAAAGTTGGAGACTCGGTAAAGGTTATTGATGGGCCATTTGCGGATTTTAATGGTCATGTTAATGAAGTTAATGAAGAAAAACAAAAAGTTAAAGTCTCGGTTAGTATTTTTGGTAGATCAACACCTGTTGAGCTTGATTTTTTACAGGTAGAAATAGAAAAATAAATAAAAAATTATGGCAGCTAAAAAAATATCAAG
>CAYYIR010000305.1:0-1892 GCA_964471995.1 uncultured Nitrospina sp.
AATCTAGTAATAAAATTACATCTGGCACCTCAAGTAACCCTGTTGCAGCCTTGTATCCAAGATTCTCTTCTAACAATAGCCCCTACGCATATTTAATAGCTCAAACCTATTTTTATGCAGACAAAATATATGCTCAATTTTCTAAAGAGTATAAAAGATCAGGTCTTTTGTTTACTCACTCTAATTCATATCAAGCTGAATGGGTTCAAAGTATGATTGACCTAAAAAGGGAAGATATTTTTCAAACCCTCAGTGCTAATGAAATGCATAACAAGTATGGCTTTAAGTCTAAGGGTTTAAAAGTTCATCCAGGAGGTTACTTTTTTCCGAAACTTCTCTGCAAAGCTTTGCTCAATCATCCAAATATTAATGTTTCTACTGATCATTGTTTTGAAAAATGGTTTTCAAGGAATAATAAAATTGAGCTTAACTTTGCAAACCTTCCATCGCAAAATAATTATGATGCATTAATTATTGCAAATGGCCTAGGATTAAAAAATTTAATACCAAATTTAAAAGTATCTAAAGGTCAGCTTGTTGGATTAACTGCAGAACAAAAATTTAAAGTTGATTTACCGCTCAATTCTGAGGGTTATATATTGCCCAGAGTAGATGGCGTAACATGGATTGGCTCAACTTATGAAAGAGAATTCACTGACTTGCGCCCTTCATCTGAAGAATGCATGAAATTAATCTCTAAAACTGAAGAAAATTTTCATTTCAAGCTCAATGCAAAAGAAGAGGTACTGATAGAAGCTCGCCTAAGAGTTGGTACCAAAGATCGATTGCCGGTAGCAGGAAAAATTTGTTCCAATGAAAACATTTATGTCTTAGGTGCTTTAGGATCGAGAGGTTTTAGCTTAGCTCCTTTGCTCGGAGAATTTCTTGCTTCTCAAATTTATGATGCACCAAACCCTATATCTACTGGGGTAGCACTGGCAATTGATCCAAGAAGATTGTTATAAATTAACTAGTAAATTTTCAACTAGAAGCTCTGCTGAAGGCATATCTTTTGGGGCATAACTAGATCCTTTTCGCCATTTAGTTAAACCAGTCCACAAAGTTTTATCTTCATCTTGACTATGAATAGAAATACGTAGATAAAACTCAGGAATTGTATCTATTCTATCTGGTTCAAAAAGATAATTTCTATAAATTGGGTAGGCATGAAATCTATGGTCATCAACTCTAATTTTTTCTTTACTATCCACGCTGATCTCTACGATTAAGGAAGCATCGGAAGAATACTTATGCCCTACTCCTATTAGATAATTCTTTGCAGCCTCTCCTAGATTCTCTATCAAGATCGGATCCATTTCTACAGGTAATGTTTCCTTGTTCAAACTAACATGAAAATTTGATGAGTCTTCAAGATGAAAATTATCGCGACTATTAAGCTCAGTAAATGGCGTAGTTGAACATGCAGAAAAACATAATAAAATATAAAAAATTAAATAGTTTTTTTTATCTTTCATTGTAAATAGCAATCTAACGTTAATATGACTAATATAATGCATTTATTTTTATTATAAACCCATGTTTGAATTAAAAAAATCTCAAACAATTGAATTATTAAATATTAATGCGCACATCTATCAGCATTCAAAATTTAATACTCAACATATCCATCTAGATTCCTCGAATGATGAGAAAGTATTCATGGTAGCTTTTAGAACTATGCCAGAGGATTCAACTGGTGTAGCCCATATTCTTGAGCACACTTCGCTCTGTGGCTCTCTTAAATATCCAGTTCGTGATCCTTTCTTCATGATGATTAGACGCTCATTAAACTCTTTTATGAATGCATTTACTTCTAGTGATTGGACTGCATACCCTTTTGCCACTCAAAACAATAAAGATTTTAAAAACCTACTTGATGTCTATATTGATTC
>CAYYIR010000306.1:0-1871 GCA_964471995.1 uncultured Nitrospina sp.
TTCCTGAAATAGGATATCTATTAATATGAACATCAAATGGAGACATGAATATAGAAACCAATAGCTTTTTCTCTTTAAAAAATTCATCTTCATAAACTTCCCCTACAAAAACCACTTTACCATTAGCCGGTGAAATTATTTTATTATCATTATAGTTCTTAGCTATAAAAGGATGTCTAAAAAACTGTAGAAAAAAAACAAAAACAAAAAGAGAAAAAAATGATACTAAATAAAGAAATGCCCCTGAGTATACCGATAAATACAAGATAGTATTCCCACCCAATAATAGAAGTCCTAAAACAAATAAAAAAGAATATCCTTCTTTATGAATTCTCACCATTTTTTTGAAACGTAAACGATCCGTCTCTATACTTATATGTTCTTGCAACCTTGTCAATAGCAGCAATATAAGCAGCTGTCCTTAAAGAAACTTTATATTTTTTTGAGATTGAATAGACATTGTTGAAAGCTTGTTTGATTATTGAATCACTTCTTCTATATACTCTATTTTTAGTCCATTTAAAACCGAGTCTATTCTGAACCCATTCAAAATATGAAACAATAACACCACCCGCATTAGCTAATATATCCGGAACAGCTATAATTCCCTTTTTTTGTAAAATTGCATCTGCTTCATGTGATGTGGGTCCATTTGCCCCCTCAACAATAAGTTTTGCTTTGATTTTACCAGCATTTTTATCTGTTATTGTATTTTCAAGTGCCGCTGGAATCAAAACATCCACATCCAATGATAAAAGTTCTTCATTTGATATTTTATCTCCTCCCTTAAATTTATCAAGGGTACCATTATTCTCATTTCTGTGTTGAATTGCTTTACCTACATCTATTCCTTTTTGATTATAATACCCACCAGAAATATCTGAAATCGCCACAATTTTACAACCCCTTTCTTTTAATAACATCGCGGCCCAAGAACCAACATTACCAAATCCTTGAACAGCAACTTTAGATTTGAAAGGATTTATTTTGCGCTTAGTTAATGCAGCTAGAGTAGATACCATAACCCCTCTTCCCGTAGCCTCAATTCTTCCAACTGAACCACCTAAAATGACTGGCTTACCTGTAACAACTGCGTTTACAGTAACTCCTCTGGCTCTTGAGTACTCATCCATTAGCCATGCCATTTGATCTGGACCTGTTCCAACATCTGGTGCCGGTATGTCTTTATCTGGACCAAACACATCATGCATAGCTTGTGTGTAGGCTCTTGTTAATCTCTCTAATTCTGACTGGCTCATCTTTTTTGGATCACAACATATTCCTCCCTTTGCTCCACCATAAGGGATATCAACAACTGCACATTTCCAAGTCATCCAAGCTGCTAAGGCGGTAACTTCATTCAAACTAACCCCAGGGTCAAACCGTAACCCTCCTTTTGATGGCCCCAGAATATTAGAGTGTATTACCCGATAACCTTCAAAGACTGTAATAGAACCGTCATCCATAGAAATAGGTAAAGAAACGATGATTTTTTTTACTGAAGATTTTAGAACTTCATAAATCTCCTCATCAAGATTTAAATGTTCTGCTGCTACATGAAACCTCTTCATCATCGACTCAAGAGGATCTTTCTCATGCATGATAGGAGCTGGTTCTTTATAACTCATATCTTGTTGGATTTTATTATGTAAATGTACAATTTTAAGTTAGCTGATCTACAATTTTTAGATAAAAAAACACATACGGAATAACAAAGAAAATACTGTCAAATCTATCTAAAAACCCTCCATGTCCTGGTAATTTGTTTCCACTATCTTTTAGATTAAAATTCCTTTTTAAAAGAGACTCGAACAAGTCACCAAATACAGCAGAAATCAAAACAACAATTGAAAAAATAGCCCAAAAATAAT
>CAYYIR010000307.1:0-1853 GCA_964471995.1 uncultured Nitrospina sp.
CCAGCCCATTTGCAATAGTTATGAGCTTTATTCCAGTTGATTCCCATGGCGGGACACTGTGGACAAGATTTTCCATCTGTGAAAGGTTTTTCGTTGTAACGAGGTTGAAACTTTTTAAAATTCAAAACGGTAACTTCCGTTCTATCGATATAAAAAGCGTTAAGTGCAACGCGCTGGCCGTCAAATTTTTCTGGTTTGTCTGTTCCCTGTGAAGTTATTTTTTTAACTCCCATAAGGTATTTCCCCTGTTTAATCAGAATCATCAATGTTTGATCTTTTTCGTTTAGAATGGTGGGAAGGAAGGAGTTACTCATTAAAGCATGGGGTCGGCTGGATAGTTTTGAAGACTCTTTTTGTTTAGCTTTAAGAGATTTTTGGCGTGATTTTTTTTTGTAAGCCTTCGAGTAGTCAGGCTTCGTATATCGTTTTCGATTATTTTGAGTGGGCCCACAGGCACTAACCCATACAAAAATAATGATGAAAATAAAAACGAGTCTCAATGTTTTTCCTGGTTCATGAGCGAATCCATTTTTCCTTTAAGGCGGCGGTATTTTTTATAACTCGCTTCCGCCTCATCTTTCCTTCCCATCAATTCGTAAGTATAGCCCAAACTGTACCAGGCATTTTGATGAGTAGGGTCAATTTTCAATACAGATTTAAATGCTTTTTCAGCATCCTCATATTTTTTCTGGTAATTATAAATTCCTCCGAGACCATAATAACCTTTCGCGTTATTTTGATCCTTCTCTATAGCTTTTAAAAAGGATGTGCGGGCGGAGTCATATTGTTGTTTGCCTAAATAGTCCAAACCTTCATTTACATATTCATCGCTTTTCTTATCGCTGCATTGGGTTAGAATGAGCATAAGCACTACCAACACCAAAATTTTAAGGAAACGGCATACCATCTATTGGTACCTATTAAAGGTTTGCTGGTTGTTTCCTATGTGCTGGAAACATTTATATTCAATATAGCACCAAAATTTATTTTCGATGACATTATAAACTGAATGCTATTACGTTCATGGATCTTTTTTTTGTTCTCCTTTTTGGAATAATTATATTAATGATAAGTTTTACCGTGAGCATGATCAAAGAACTTACCGGAATGAACCGTCTTTTTTCATGGTTGAAGGTCCAGTTAGTTTCGTTCAACGCACGTAGCGGCACAACTAATTCTCAAAAAGAAAAACAGGCTATTCAAGAAACGTTGAATGCTTGTGATGAACTGCAGAAAGCGAATCTTGAAGAATGGAATTTTAAAGCCGAGACATTTTCTTTGATCGAAAAAGTAGCTTGCATATATCATCCCGATGCTACCGCTCCGATGGAACAGGCCTGTTTAGGTGATATTTGCGATGCAGTTCATGAAGCGAATCAAAAAGTTTTAAATATTATTCGTTTGCCTCGGATTAACTGCGTAACACAATTTCGAGTGATTCAAGTTTTCGAGAACTTAAATAAGTCGCTCGGCAATAAAAATAACAATAGCCAAAAAACTTCGTTATTGCGGCATTATTTTCTTGGGCCGCTTTTTTTAATCTGGCAAAAAAAAATAGTCCGTTCGCTTTTAACTCAGTGGATATTATTGATAGGGGAGGGGGCCATAAAAGTTTATAGAAATAATATAGGTGAGGGGGAAGTAGAAGCCGAAACTATTTTAAACGATTGGGATGACCTTCAAGATGAGCCCGAGTTATTTTTACCGGAAAATGTCAAGCAGATCGCAGAGTCTTCGAAAAAAAAGGTTCTATTTTCAACAACAGTGCTTTCCTGGAAGCAAGCAGGGCAAATTTATTTTGGTTTGGCTAATGAAATTGCCCGCTACTATAATTCTGAATCTTCCTACCCTTT
>CAYYIR010000308.1:0-1849 GCA_964471995.1 uncultured Nitrospina sp.
CCTCACGAATTTACACTTTCAAAAGCTAAAACGGATCGCACAAAACTTCTCAATGCCTGTCACGCCAATTTTAGTCCTATCTTCGGTTTGTATTCAGATCTGGAAGGTCAAATTGACTTTCACTTGAACCAAGGAACAAAATCCGAACCTTTATTCGTTATTAATGATGGGAATGTAATTCATAAAATCTGGCGTTTAAACAACCATAAAAAAAATGAGCTGATCTGTGATGCTATCCGGGATAAAAAAATATACATTGCAGATGGGCACCATCGTTATGAAACGGCTTTGGCCTTTGCAAAAGAAAATGAAGAAACAATTCCCGACAGTTCTCACGTCATGATGTTTCTTACTAATATGGATTCGGGGGGTATGTCTATTTTTCCTATTCATCGAATAGCAAAAAGTCCAAATCCATTTGACCGCGAGGCTTTTTTAAAGCGGGCTAGTAAATATTTCGAGGTAATTCCCTGGAATACTGAGGTAAGTGGGTCTGAGATTAAATCACGATTAGTTGAATTTGGAAAAGATCGCATTATCTTTTGCGCATATATGGGAAAAGATCACACTTATACTTTAATAGTGAATGATCCGAGGAATATTTTACCTCTTCTCGATAAAAATGAGCCAAAGGATTTGCAAATTCTAGATGTTATGCAATTACACGTAATTATTTTCCGTGAAATTTTAAAAATTGATACAAGAGAAAAAGAAAGCCAAAAGTTTGTTGGTTATAAGGTGAATGCAGATGAAGCAATGGCAAGCGTAGATGATGGAGATTATGATATCGCTTTTTTTATGAACCCCACTCCAATTCAAGAAGTTCGCCGTTTAGCTGGTATGGGAATTCGTCTCCCACAGAAAGCAACGTTTTTTTATCCTAAGCTATTATCGGGTTTGGTTATCAACAATTTTGAACAATAAGCGCCCTTATAAAAATTGCTCATGAAAGTAAATAATACGGAATTTATAGCTGGTGCTGTATCGGCAAAGCAATATCCAAAAGAGTCTTATCCTGAGTTTGCTTTTGTCGGACGATCAAATGTGGGTAAGTCTTCACTAATCCGTTCTCTTTTAAATCGAAAAAAGCTTGTTCGCATCAGCTCTACGCCTGGAAAAACGAGAGAGATTAATTTTTTTAAAATTAATGAGAAATTTATGTTCTCTGACCTTCCAGGGTACGGGTTTGCACGGGTTACACCCACCCTTCAAAAACAATGGAAAAAAATGATTGAGGAATATCTAATTCATCGAGAACCTTTAGTGGCTGTTGTTTTTATTGTTGATATCCGTCGAAAACCAACCGAACTCGACTTAACTCTAAAAGAATGGCTGGAGGATCTGGGGAGAAATTATATTCTTGTTATCACTAAATTGGATAAAATATCAGGGACAGAGCGCAGCAAGCAAATTAAAATAATCAAAGCTGCATTTACGGGAAATAATGCCCTTGGGACAGTCGCCTATTCGAGCAGAACTCATTTGGGAAGAAAAGAACTCTGGGGTCACATAAAAAGGGTAGCTTATGAAAAGTGTGATTCAACTTCTCTTGAAACATTTACTTAAAACGTAAACCGATATTTTTCAAACAAATCCATTGTAACAATATTTTCGCCTGCCTTGACCACTTCCTGTTCAATGCGTTTTACGGCCATGTTGCGTATAAAGGGAATAGGTATTCGAGATACCTTATCCAACGCATCATCTTCCCATTTCATCGAAACTTCAACTGGTGCATCTTTTTCCTTTTCAATTTGTTTATCACGTTTAAGGTCTTCATCCGTCACCTCCATGCCCATCGCTTCTTTCGCAGAGGCTGGCATAATATTGGTGAACACCTCATCAATGA
>CAYYIR010000309.1:0-1835 GCA_964471995.1 uncultured Nitrospina sp.
AGCTTGTTTTCCTCTTAAATCAGGAACCCGTTTTTATGCCTCACGATTTAAATATTGTTTTAGTTGAACCAGAAATTCCAATGAATACGGGTACCATTGGCAGACTTTGTCTTGCCACAGATGCTACCCTGCATCTAGTAGAGCCCTTTGGTTTCGAAATAAATGATTCGAAGCTAAAACGCGCAGGACTAGATTATTGGCAGTTTGTAAAAGTGAAAATTTACCCCAATCTAGATAATTTTTTCGAAAAAACAATCCCTAATGCTCCTAAAGTTTTTTTTTCTACCAAAGGAAAGCGTGATTTGTTCGATCACTCCTTTCAAAAAAACTCATATTTGTTTTTTGGAAGCGAAACACGGGGCTTACCCAAAAGCCTGATCCAAGACAACCAAGCGCTTACCTATAGAATTCCACAATACGATGATCGGGTTCGCTCTATAAATATTGCAAATGCTGTGGGCATTGCAATGTATGAAGCCATTCGCCAGTTAGGTTATAAATAAATTTAAAAAATTTGTGTTTTACTGCTCCCCTTTCATGTCTTCAGGTTTGAATCCAAATTTTTTATAGAATTCTTTTAGTAACTTTCGAGACTCCATTTTGTTTACAGAATCATTCTTTTCCCCAAAAAGGTTTCCAGCTTTTATGATATGCACAATTGCTTTTTCACCCTGATTCAAACTTTCGCACAAAATCCCTAAGTTAAAATGAGCTTCAGCTGAATTGGGATTAATTTTTACAGTTTTTTCAAACTCATATACGGCTTCTTTAATATTACCTGCCTTATTATAGGCTGCACCAAGATTAAAATGGGTAGCAGGGTCATCCGGTGCTATGCTTAGTTCTGCTTTTCTTTGTTTAATCTCTTTATTTTCAAAAAAAAACATCTTTTATAAACCTGAATCCCCTAGTTCATCCTCTTCAAATAATTCCATAAGGGTTTCTCTAGAATCACTTTGTAATTGTTGCTGTTCAGTTCTATCAATATAGTTATTGACTTGCTTTAAGTGATCTCTGGAAATATTACATAAAACCAATTTTTCCATGACTGCTTCTTTACCAAAATATTCTAAAAGGCGTCCAATGGAGTGGTGCAAAAATGGAGTTAAAATCAACTCAACTCCTTCAAAGTCAACTTTTACTGACCTTCCCTCTTTAATTTCAGGGTAAACCTTTTTGAAAAAAACCTGCCCGTCATCTATGGAAGCACATTTAGCACTAATAAAACTAACCAAGTTTATATTCATTATTAAATTACTTCATGAGTTTAAAAATTTTTCTCTATAATACCCTGCCAAATACCATTAACTTCTAAAATATTAAAGGTTTTGATTTTTTACCTTAAATTCCGCTCAATTTCACTAATAAGTTGCTATAATCAACCAATATAACCAATCCAAGCCCATAATGCCAAATTGCTTGAAAAATTTATGGTCACCATTGAATATCTCTCCTTTTGAATGAACTCTTGGCTATTCAACAACCTTCAACCTATTTTTATTAAGTTTTGAAACAAGAATCCGTCCCATTTACTCATTCTAATTCACATTCGACAAAGGCTATCCTGGTTGGGGTCAGCCTTTCAGGCAATTCTCACCCCATTTCCTTGAACGAACTAACTGGTCTTGCTTTAACTGCCGAATACAAACCCGTTGCAGAACTAACCCAAAGATTGACTCAAATAAATCCTAAAACTTTTCTAGGAAGTGGAAAAGTAGAAGAACTTAAGCAGGCAGTTTCTCATCATTCGCCTGAAGTGGTCGTCTTTGACGAAGAATTATCCCCTCGACAAAATCGCGAATTGGAGAAAATTTTGAAATGTCGTGTTATTGACC
>CAYYIR010000310.1:0-1817 GCA_964471995.1 uncultured Nitrospina sp.
ATACATACGTGATCTGCAATTTTTAATACTTCTTCGGGATGCGACATTGGATGTTGCCCAGCAAAAATCAGTCGGGTTCCGAAATTTTCTTTTAGGGTTGCTGCAAAACGCAAGTCCTCACGAATGGTTCGAGTGGAACTTTCCATTATCAGGTAGTCGGGTTGTCCTGCATGTTGCAAATAAGTATCAACATCCCATCCTTTTAGTACTCCATCCATAAATTTTATATTGTGAGGGGTATCTCGTTTTAAAAGTGAAGAAGTGTAGGCTAATTGCCAGGGGTAATAACCGCAGTTGGTGAAATTTTTAACACCCAAAGACCAGCGCGATGGAACATGCACCATGCGATATCCATCCTGATCAATCCCTACAGAATTAGCGACAAGAATTTCCATATTTTTAAATTTGAACCTTTACAGGCTTATGAACAGAATGAGTTGAAACAGCTTTTTCGAAGTAGGCAGCCTGTTTTTTCCTAAATAGCAGGCGAACAAACCATTCTCCTATCAAGGCAATGGTGATGATTAGGAATAAGATTATGGTGGTCACATAGTTTGCTGTTACCCAGAAGTAAGTTGTTTTTTCAAGAAAAAATTTTTTCTTTGCGGTATAGGAGGTGACTTCTTTATAAGTTCCTTTGGAATTATAACCTCTAACACTCTTTGCTTTTACCGCGCAGGCAAGAAGGTCGATGTTAGAATAACCCAAACCATGGTCGATGTTGTAAAGAGCTATAGCTAAATCAAATTTATTTTCCTGTAATTTTCTTAAGTTATTACGGCCGTAACTAGATACACTAATACGACGTTGGTCGGGAATAGTCAGAACCTCGTCTACCTGGGAATCCTGCTCCATAGATTCTTTGGCGGATTGCGGAACTAAAACTGTGATGTGACAACCAGGGAATTCTTTTCGTAAAGAAACAAGCGTCTTATTGAGTATCCGAGTCGCGGAGCGAATGACTAAAATTTTTTTTGGTTGATCTTCTTTCGTCATTTATTGTCCTGGAATATGTGCGCGTCCAAAATCGCCCGGATTTTCTAAATCAAAAACTTTCCCTTCAATATTCACAGCCACCAGTTTTTGAATTCCGGATCGTTTTGCAATCGCTTTAATTTCTGAATACCCATTTCCTGAAATATTGTTAAATGGGATCACACCCAACGAGTAGGATTTCTTTTTCAATTTTCCAACCATACTATCAGGAAAAGTTTTTTGATTGAAATGATTGTCTCCGTATAATAAGACTTCATTTATATGTGGATTTTTGCTTAATTCTGATTCAACTGAAGGTTGTGCAAGTACTGTTACATCTTTTTTGAATTGGCTGTGAAGTGAATTAATTACATCGTGAATTTGTTTCATTCTTGAACTGCGAAATAAGAGTATTTCGCCTTCTTGGTTAAGCTTGACCGATTTGAAATTATCCTGGGCTGTTGCTTTGTAACGCTGGTTAAAGCCTACTTCGTAAAGTTTTTCGGCTTCGCGAAAATTTTTCATGATTTTTTCAGCAGGATATTCAGGACGATTAACCACAACATGGTTGCCACCATCAAAATGTTTCCAATCTACATTTTTAAGGTGTCCTTGTTCTTTCATGTGATTAAAAAAAGGGGTTCCCGGTTGGGGTGTGCTAATGGATAATTGAAATCTCCATAATAGTTCTCGGTCCAGCAATTCGCGAATGAGATCGAGGGTTTTCTTATCGCAGTCATCAGTAGAACCTTCACCACCAAACGTAAAGGTTCCGTAAAATTTCAACCCAATATTGGTTCCGTGTTGCATCAACTGTTTGAGCTTTGGAAGATTAAACTTCC
>CAYYIR010000311.1:0-1810 GCA_964471995.1 uncultured Nitrospina sp.
TTTGTCCCATTCCATCACGAATAACCTTACCGCCGCCAAACTTAACTTCCTCTCCGTAGGAAGTTTTATCCTCTTCTACTTCAATCCAAAGCTCGGTATCACCCAGGCGAACACGGTCGCCGGTTGTGGGACCATACATATCTGCATACGCTCGTCTGCTTATTTCACTCATTATTATTTCTCCAATTGTCCCATTATTTTCCCATTGAACCCATACACCTGCCTCGAACCTAAATAGGCCACCAACTCGACTTCACGGTTTTGTCCTGGTTCAAATCGGATTGCTGTCCCTGCGGGTATGTTTAGGCGAAAACCTTTTGTGTTTTCACGATCGAATTGCAATGCATTATTCGTTTCAAAAAAATGATAATGAGATCCCACCTGGATGGGCCTGTCACCAGAATTGGAAACCGTTATTTTTTTTGTTTCCCCGTTTTTATTGAGGGCTATGTTTCCATCTTGTACTTTTATTTCTCCGGGAATCATTTCCGTTCTCCATTTATGGAATAGGGTTATGAACAGTAACCAACTTGGTGCCATCTGGGAAAGTAGCTTCCACCTGAACCTCGTGGATCATTTCCGGGATCCCCTCCATAACATTTTCACGTTTGAGTAGGGTCGTTCCATAGCTCATTAATTCAGCGACACTTTTCCCATCTCGAGCAGCTTCTAAAATGGCAGCTGAAATATACGCAATGGCCTCAGGGTAATTGAGTTTCAAGCCGCGATTCAGTCTTCTCTCCGCTAAAAGCCCCGCGGTAAATATCATCAACTTGTCTTTTTCTCTAGGAGAAAGCTCCATATTAACCTCTCTTCACATATAGTCGTCTGTATTCGAATTTTAAAGTCAATTAATCCTTATATCAAGTTTTCCAAATTCGCGGTTCTACGGCTTCAAGTTGGAACACTTCCTTACGGAATATTTTCCAAACATCAATAAAGTAGTTCCGGGCTTTCTCAACACTATTTCCTAAAAAATAACAGAGAATAATATCATCCATCTGGGTTACAGAAAACAATTCCTGCTCAATAGGAGTATGTGCTAGGTTTCTCATAGAACCCAAAAGCCCTTTTTTATCAGTAATACAAATCATATTTCCAACAACAGGAAAGCCATGTAAACCCCATTTAGCATCAAGAGATAAATCTTTCCCTTTTAACCATAGGCGTTCAATCTGTAAAGGCCTGCCCTCACGCCAAATTTCAAAGCGCTGATCCAGCTCACCCTTATTGAATTTTTCATTCGAAGCGGGTCGACCCAAACATGATATTTCCCATCCGACAAAATTACTCTCCGAGGACAATTCAATTTTAGTTTTAATAGAAGCTTTAGCACCGGAAAATATTATATTTTCGGAAGGAAACCATTCTAAAGTTCCCTTTGGTGCAACTGTTGCAACCTGCTCTTGTTTCGCCATGGGGCCAGCGCTACGATAAAACTTTCCCGCGGCAGGGGTGGTAATCAAAGCATGCGCATTTGATTTTACATCCACACAGATATTTAAATGATCTCCCCCAACTACTCCACCAGGTGGATGCAAAATATAAAGGTGGCAGGTTCCGTTAACTTCTGGGTAAAAGGGTTTCTGAACATGCAAGGGACCATAGTGCTTCCTATGGCTAAGGATCGTTTTATTATTAGACTTGGAAAACTCCAGATTCAGCTGAGCTATCCATTCTGTATTTGATTCTTTTTCTTTTAATTTAGCCGTAGGCATAAACCAAATGGCGGCGAAAACACCTTTTATTTTTTACGGAGCCAGCGGGCGGAATTGCACAGCGGCTCAAACACTAGTTTTATTTCGATTAA
>CAYYIR010000312.1:0-1783 GCA_964471995.1 uncultured Nitrospina sp.
AATCAGCTGCTCTACCAACTGAGCTATGCCAGCTCAGCAAATAAAAACCCCCACTTTACACCTTGATTTCTAAAGCTGCAACTTTATTTGGAGGTTTTTGGCTTTAAAATATAGAATAAAAGGATATTTTTTGCTTTGAAAGGGTGATTACAAGAGCACTGAACCCGACCCACTGTTTTTACCCAGAAAATAGCCCGTAATAAACTGGGGATGTTAGCATAAAATTTATAAAAAAAAAAATAAATTTAGCAAGTGCTTTTCCCAATGGTAACCATTAAATTTAATGGTACCTACGGCAGGTATTTTTCTCCTAAAATATTACCACCACTGAATAAAAACCAAAATTTTATATAGGTAGCTTTAAATTCTTACCGCTTTCTATTAAATTTTGGGAACTTTCTGGAATCCCTCGTACTTCTAAAAGTTTTTAACTCGTGCATCTTTTTTGCGATCTTGTACTTGGATTTGCAAAACCTTGCGGTGTATCTAAAATTGTAATAATCGACCGAATTCTGCGCATCTTCAAAAGAAACGATATAAGGAACTATCAAAGGGGAAGACAATAGATACAACCAAGCTTTTTCCTGTTCGCCTGTATACCATTGTCCACCACCCGGAATAATTGAATATAAAAAAGCTACTTCCCTATCATAATATTGGTATTCTTTATCACAACCCGCGTGAATAAGTTGCTCCATTTCCCTTTCCATGGACGGGGTAATGTGCTTGAATCCCATGGGAGATCCTTGGCCTCCCTTCAACCAACAACCAGAAAGAAAAATCAGGATGCCCGTGATTCCTATTACTCTAAAAAATCTTGGCATATGGCACCAATAAAAATAAGTCTTTTTTTTTCAATAAATTATAGGGGATTCTACGGAGATGGTCAATGCTTGTTAGCAGATTTGTATTTTTTACAATAATGAAAATTCTTGTTCAAGCCAATATATTTGGCAAAAATAAATAAGGAAATTTAAAACTGTCCATTTACCATATAAAAATCAACTTTTTTTGCTTCTGACTCAAAAGGCAAGTCGTGCCAATTTTTCATTTCAGTGTTGATTCGAAATCCAATCAAATCTGCTTTTTTTCCTGGCTCAATTGTTCCACATGGGAATCTCAAAATTTCTGCTCCATAACGTGTTGCCATCGTTAAAATTTCTTTGCGGTTTACATCTGGCAATAGTTTATCTGCCATACGTATTTCTTCGAGAAAGTTCATTGAATCGTTGCTAGCCATCGAATCAGTTCCCAATGCCACAGGTATATTTGCATCTAACATTTTTTTAACCGGAATTGTAGGACTACGACCAAACCAGTTGGTGCTTTTGGGACAAAAAACAGCAGCCTTTATAATATCTATGTCGTTATCAATAAAATTACAATGAACTGCGACCATGTCATTATTGATACTTAAAGATTCAAGATAACGCGCGGGACTTTTAGCAGGTGGTTTCCAATTTTCATCAAGCGCTTGCCGATTTTTTAAAAGCTCTAACAAAGGTCCCTCACCTTTTTCAATAAACTGGGTCTCTTCCTCAGTTTCGGCAAGGTGGGTAGACAAAAGGCATCCGTACTTTTTAGACAATTCATACAATCGGCGCAATAACTTTGCAGAAACTGAATAGGGTGAGTGAGGGGCGATGCCTAAGGGCAAATTTGATTTGTGAGATTTTAAAATCGCCTCCATTTCATGGGCAAGGGTTTCGGCTCTGCTTTCTTGAAAACCAATAGTTTCCAAAAATAAAACACATCGAAAACCTAATTCATAAATCGACTCTAA
>CAYYIR010000313.1:0-1761 GCA_964471995.1 uncultured Nitrospina sp.
CCCACTTTTTACTGTTTACCCTGTGCATCCAATACAGAATTTTCAATGGACAAGCATATCGGGTGCCTAATACTTATGGAGAAAAGAAATTTGAGTCGCTTTAGCCATCGATCTGGGTTTTCATTCATAATATAACAAAACCCATTTATGTGTTTTTAATAAGGTGGTAATGTAGTGAGTCTATTGTCATCCACAGGTCCTCCAACAGTAAAATGATATAAGCTTTGATAGTTTAAATCTTTGATGCCGAAAATATGATGTACAGGGTCATCAAAAAAACATCCGATTCCGGTGCTGCGAATACCACTCACTTCTGCTTGGAGGTAAAGAACCTGACCAATAGCACCACATTCCCAATAAAGACGTGGATAAAACCAGGGTCCAAAAACCTTTAGGGGTGACTCAAAAGCGCTGATCATACCAAGACTAAAGCAACCATCCCCCGCGATGTCTTGTCCGCAAGATACTCCTGCAGCCATGCGCCTGCAATCGTATTCCTCCAGTAAAAATAAATCCAATTCTGTGGGGCAGCCTTCAGGTTTTCTCCATTTAAAATGTTGATTAAATGTTTTTTTTAATTCTTCCATATGGTTTGGGTTGCGTACAAGAAAGTATAAGCCGCGGGGCAAATCATTTACCCGGTGGACGAATAGTCCCAAATGAACCTGAGTTTCCCACGAAAGCGTTTGGAAAGGCAGTGGGCAGGCGTTCGGAATTGTTTTTATTAAAAATTGGTAAAAGACATCCCGATCTATTCGGGTTTTTTTGTCCATAGCAACTGCACTTCGTCGCTGATGAATAGCCTTTCTCAATGGAAAGTTATCGTCTTTTATGAGGTTAGAAAAAAGTTCTCTTCGAATTTTATTGGGAAAAGAACTCTCGGTTTTTCTGGCCGATTCTGCGACCTCATCTATTCCAGACCAATCCATATGACTTTTGCTTAGAATATTAGGAGTACCTTGCCAAGTTAGACCAGAGAATCCTTGTACAAAATCCCGCTTGCTCAAGAAAGTATTTTCTTTTTCACCCGTAGTTAGGATTGCAATTAGGCAATCAGGTACTTCTATTTCCACATCCTTTTTTGAGGGCAAACCTAAAACAGTTTCTAAATCGCTGTGAGTCAAATGATCCATTAAATGAGTTCGCCAACCCAACCCCGAACATGAAATGTTTATTGCCGCCAACGCATGGCCAAGATCATGGTGGCAATAGCGATAAGCTCGATGACCATATTTCCAGGCTTCCCGCCAGTGAATGGAGCTCAAGCCTACAAAGATAGTGCCTTGAGATAATTCCATTTTTTTCCACGTCTCCATTGAGAAATGGGTTCTTATTTCCAAGTCATGAGTTTTTGGATTGTAATGAAAAACAGAAGGTTTATCGATCAGTCCCTGCAAAGGACCGCAAACTAGATAGCCTTCGGTAGGATGAAGGTTCCCACTGGAGGGATTGACTCTCAGCGCCCACTTCGTACCTTGAAAAGACTTCCACGCAGATAGGGCAAGACTATCGAAAAATAGTTGCGAGAGAGATTCAATATTTAATAGTTTTGCGGGAACTCTGTTTGGAATTAGAGATTCGGAGAAAGAAGGCCTCTCGGTTGGAGAAATTTTTATCAATGGTAGTGTTTCAGTTCCTTCGTATCTGCGAAAAGGATCGGGTTGACTGGCCCAATCTAAATATCCAGGGCCGGGTGCAAATGCATGCTGATTATGTTTCGACGAACGATGATATTGAAAAATTTTGTTTATCATTCTTGGC
>CAYYIR010000314.1:0-1735 GCA_964471995.1 uncultured Nitrospina sp.
CTGGAAATCCTCTGCAACCAAACGCTAAACTCTTTTATTTAGACCTTCAAACTGACCAATCGCGATTTCCCATAGAAATCCCCATAAAAGGTTCCTACGTATTTTTTTCAGAACATATGCCCGAAGAGTTTAACGCTAAGATAAAAAACGAAAATGGAGTAATTATCCAACCAAAAATCTCGCAAAACTTTAAGCCTGACCATGAGCACGATGACGAAATTTCTTCTATTGGAATAAGTCTGGCTGGCGACTTGGATCATAAAAAATTCCAAAAATGGTTAGGAGTCCTTATGCAAACCAAGGCTGTAGATATCTTCCGAATGAAGGGAATATTAAGTATTAAAGGTCAACCCAATCGGTTTGTATTCCAGGGAGTTCATATGCTTTTCGATGGTAACCCGGAACAACCCTGGGGAGATAGAAAACGAGAAAGCAATCTGATTTTCATTGGCCGAAACCTGGACCGCAGTTTTTTTGAAGATGGAGTTCGTGCATGCCTAAGTTAAAAAAGTCAGGTAAAAAGAGAAACCGCAAAAAACTATCGCAGATATGGTCTCAATCTATAGGAGATTATGTCATTGAACTTTCCTGCTCGCCTGATGGTTCTCTTCATTTCTTTAATACTAAATTGAATGCTTTCGAATCGTAAAAATAAAGGGTTTAAAAGATATGCTACTCAAGCAAAACTTGGTTCGCCAAAATATTTTAGACGATTACATTATTGATCTTGCCTGGTCTCCAAACGCAAAAATTTTGGCAGCTATTACTGGTAGTGGTCAGGTCGCTTTAACAAATATTAAAGGTGATTCTTCCTGGAGCGAACTCGGACGACATAAGCATAGCGTTAATTCTATGAAATGGCATCCCAGCAAGCCTCTATTAGCAAGTGGGGGGCAAGATGGGAAACTCGTCGTATGGGATACATCGTCCATGAGTGCAGCATGGACTAAGGAAATTGGAGGCTGGATTGATTGTTTAAGTTGGAGTTCTCTTGGCCAGTTTTTAGCTTCTTCAAATGGCAAGAATTTAAGCATATGGAGTGTATCGGGAAAGCACGAGCAAATTTGGTGTGATCATGAAAGTACGATTTCAGATATTGAATGGTCTACTGATGGTCGGTTAATTGCGGTTACATCTAAAGGTGGAATCACGATAAGGGGATTTGGGAGTTTGGAAACCACTCAACAATTAGAGTGGCATGGCTGTCCCATAAAAATGGCTTGGCAACCTAATGGAAAACATATTGCGATGGGGGATGAGGAGGCCATCCATTTTTGGGAAGTCGAAACGGGTATGCATCAACCTCTGTTTGGATACAAATCTAAAGTCTCTAAAATGTCATGGAGTTCTGACAGCAGGTTTCTAGCGACCAATGATAAAGAAGATCTGGTGATCTGGGATTGTAATAACCAAAAATCTGCAAAAGAAGAATTAAACGCTTTGACTTTTTTAGTTTCTCAGAAAAGTTTGGTTGGTCCGGGCATTACTAAACCTATTTTATTAAAACAGCATAGCGATGACATCACTTCTCTGGTTTTCCAAAAGCAGGGGGATTTATTGGCTTCCGGAGATGAGAAAGGAGAGGTTCACATTTGGAATTTACAGGAATCGAGAATGCCTATTAAAAGCATTACCCTTGGTTATCCGATTTCAAAAATCGCCTGGTCTCAAGATGGACAGATAGGTATAGGTGGGGGAGATGGGACGGTCTCAATTGTTACTTTAGATATCTAGA
>CAYYIR010000315.1:0-1725 GCA_964471995.1 uncultured Nitrospina sp.
AGAACCTGTTCATTACATTGAACGCAAAAGTAGCCTTCGCCAGAAAAAATCCAGCATTCATCTTCAACCCATTCCCGAGCCTCTTCTTGGTCTTCGCAATATTCGCTTTGCTGGACACAATTTTCGGCTAATTTTAACTGGCATGGAATCGCAATCTCACCATTTTCATTTTCTAAATATGGGAGCTCATCGGACATGGAAATTACCTATTTTTGGATATTTTAATTACTAAATTTATTTTTAAAAATCCTCTGAAACTGAAATTCATTATAAACATACCTTTGCTTCATTATAGAATTATTTTTGATATAAAGTGCTCATTTGTACACCTTGTTAATCACAGTAATATAAGGTAATAATATATTTCAAAAATTTCATCGTGCTGGGAAATGATGACCCATATTAAAATCATATTTTTATTTATTTTCGTATTACTTGCAGCTTGTAGCAATGATGTCGAAAATCAAAATGAGTTGGATTCTTTAGCACAATCGAAGGACCCAATAGTTTTGCTTTCGAACGCCAAGGAAAAACAAAGAATCGGTGCCTTTCAAGAGGCTGTTGAAATATTAAATACCGCCGTGAAAATTGACCCGAAGTTTATATCCGCTTACAACCAAATGGGGCTAGTCTATTTTGAGGCAGACAAGAAAAATGAATCTGTTGAGGCATTCAAGAAAGCCATTACCATTGATCCAGAAAACCTGAATTCACGGTTGGGGCTGGGAAAAACATATTCGATGATTACTCGCAATGACCTAGCCGTCGAACAGTATTTAAAAGCCGCACAAATCAAACCAAATGATGCTGATATTTATTTCATGATCGCTTTAGAATATTGGTATCACCAGAATCTAGAGAAAGCCAAAGATTATTACAATAAGGTACTCGCGATTGATCCCGATAATATTCAGACCCATTTAAATTTGATCAGTGTTTATGAAAGTCTTGAAGATTGGAAAAAAGCAATCAGAGAAATAGAAATTTCACGGAAACTGGGAAAAGAAAAAAAAGATCCCACTGCCATCTCCATCGCCGAAAGGAAGAAAAAATTCATCATTGGGAGAATGAACTTAACTGAAGAGGGATACCAAAGAAACACTCAGCCGCCTTTTGATTAAGCGAGGTTAAGATTAGTAAAGGAAAATAAAGATGTTTCGACTGATTCAGTATTATAAAAAATAGCCTTCGGTAAGATTGAAAAAGCTACTTTCCTGTAACTTGATGGATGTTTTCTTTTAATGAAGAAGATTTATCTGGCGTGGGATCAATGAGCGGCCAGATGAGAATAAAAATTATAAAACCGATTACCACAAACCCAATCGCGCTTCCTATCCAGTCGATCAAGGAAAAGTTTTCTTTTTCCTTATCCATTTTGATTTTCCTGAGTATCTGATTTCAATTTAGGTATCCAACGAGGCACTTGACGTTTGTATGCGAGATAGTTTTCTCCAAATCTATGTACCAAATCAGGCTCTTCCCAGAAAGGTATCAAAATTAGACAACCTTGCAGAAATACAAGGCACCAAACCAATACGGGTATTGAGCCAGCAAGTAAAGATTCACCTAATAACACCAAAATGACCCCAATCATCATAGGGTTTCTGACACGCGTATAAACTCCACATGCGACAAGTTTTTTTGGGGGATCATACGGGGCAGGGGTCCCCCCTCCACCGTTTTCTGAAAATAAAGAAACCGAAATCCAACACAGGCTGGCCCCGA
>CAYYIR010000316.1:0-1704 GCA_964471995.1 uncultured Nitrospina sp.
TTTTTTTTCGGGGTAGCTTTAAATGTCAACGCTTCCATAAAAATCTCACCATATTTTACCTTGAGTATTTCTATTCCCATGGATTTGGGTTTTGCAACCAACTGTCCCAAGGTGTCATAGTGTTTTCTGCTGTGGGCCAAAAGTAGAAATTTTTGCTGTGTATGAAACTTTACTAAGGCTCCCAAAGAAAAATTTTGTTTAAAAAGCGCTTGCAACCTGTAAAAACTAAATACCTTAACGATAAAGTTTTCTCGAATTTTGGGATTGTTTAAACTCCCCTCATCTTCTGTTGGAACAATAGGAAATGCTTTGGTAAATGCCTGAGCGAACATGCCAGAGCCATGTCTTACCTTATTACTTCCGAACTCAGAGTAAACGGGGATTCGACCCAAACCACAGGAAGGAGATTTACTTTTAAAGATGTATCCGCAAAGGTCATCCTGGGTCAGAGATTTGAGGCGATCTTTAATATAATTCTTCATTGGACGGGTCCAGTCGGTCTGAGTCTTCTTGCTGATCATTCGAGATTTCTCAAGATTCCCATATAGAGCAACAGTTTCTCTTGGGACCCCCATGCCTACTTCCATTTCAGGGCAAACTGAAACGTACTCAAAATAATTTGCTAATATTTCACGAACAAAATGATTTTGTTTATGGTCTCCATTCCATCGTACTTTTTCTCCTATCAAACAACTGCTAACCCCAATTTTTATTTTATTATCCATAATTCTTTTTATTCGTTTATTTATCTATTGCTATAGGAAACATCTTTTCATCAAAAGCCTTGAATTATTTGATGATTCTTTAGCAAGAAAGCTTTCTGGTATCGATAATGGATACAAATTCTTTACTTAAAATATACTCTAGGTATTTTGATTGTTTTTCAAACTTTTTTACATTCAACTTCCTATTAATCTTACCAATTACCTTTTTTGTCTTTATATATAGCTAGTTAAAACTTTGGTAGAATCTATCGTAAAAAAGAAGATGAAAATGTTTCCTTATTCATGGGTAAACTATGAAGAATTTTTGCTCTAAAGGGAAAAATCCTATTAAAACTCAATAGGTTAAAATAATTACAACGTAAACGAGCCTTGAAGGGACACGGCTAACTACCATTTTTAGTGGACATATTATGTCAAAGGATTTGAATAAGAATATTAAAATAATAAGTCACAAACCTCCGCATTTTCCCTTTGAAGATCCCCCTTTCGCTTTATCCATGGGCTTACTCAAAATTCCTGATTCCGAATGGTTTGAGATTTTTGATTTAAAAGAGCGAGCATTACAATTAGCAGAAAAAAGAAAGTTTCTAGCTAGCATTCATAAAGATGTTTTCATGGCAGACGTTTCCGCTCTTACGGCATCTAAAGATGTTCTAAGCTCTATGCTTAAAAATTTAGTAACTTACCAACCTGATTTGTACTCGCTAAACAAAAAGACCATTAAACTTAAAGCCCATAAAAATTTTAATGGGGAGGAGTTTTCAACAGATTTAAAGATAAGTGGAATGCATCCTCTGGATCTAGCAGCCAGGTTGGTTCAGGAAGATCTTGTAATCATGTTACCGCCAAATAAAAAGCAGAAGGGGTGGTGGTTAGCGGCAGGAAGTTTGACATTTCCCTCGCGTTGGAATTTAAAGGACAAATTCAGAAAAACCATGGATGCTATTCATGCTCCAGTACCTTTTTATAAAGATCAAAT
>CAYYIR010000317.1:0-1701 GCA_964471995.1 uncultured Nitrospina sp.
AACTCTTTATACCATTCCATGCGAAGCCATCTTCAATCAACATCCTGATGTCAAACGCTCTGCTCTAGTTGGCACAGGTTCCAAAAATAAACAGAAACCAATAATAATTATTGAACCTGCTAATTCGAAAAGAGTCAATTCCTCAACAAGGCGAGAAAAATTTGCAGAAGAATTGTTGGAGTACGGATCGGCATTTCCCCTAACTCAATCCATACAAAAAGTGCTCTTCCATTCTAATTTCCCGGTCGATGTAAGACATAATGCCAAAATTTTCCGCGAGAAACTTTCACTTTGGGCAGAAAATCAATAAATGATCTTCAAAAATTTTTAGACAAAAGAATGCCTCCACCACGGCTATCAACTCTGGGGTAAATTGTAAAATGCTGGCCTTTTTTATTGTTATGTAATTTAAGGATAGTTTTAGAAGTGAAGTAACCCAACGCCGCACCAAAAAACACATCGGATGCCCAATGTTTTTCATCATTGATTCTAGAAAGCCCTGTCAAACTCGCAATCCCATAAGATATAGGTTTGATGTAAGGAGTTTCTTCATATTTATTTGCAATAACGGTAGCGATTGCAAAAGCTGTAGAGGTATGCCCAGAGGGAAAAGATTTTTGGTCCGTAGTAAATCCATCAAAGCTCGTGGAAGAAGCTCCCGCTGAAGGTCGATGACGGCCCATCGACACTTTGAGTATCGTTGTATATAATCCGGTTATAAGAAAACTTTCGGTGGCAATTAAAGCAGTTCGCTTGGCCTTATCATTTTCATCATAGTACCCAAAAACATAAAAAGCCGCCAAAGCCGGAATGGTGACCAAACCATTTCCGAATGGTTCAAACAAATTTGCAAAATCATCGGTGGTGGAGCTTCGGTTATCTTCAAAAACATCTCTTATTTCTTCATCGAGACCGACAAAAAAACCAGTTCCAACAGCGACGGAACCTGCCATTATCCAATCTGACTTATCCCATCTTGAAGGAGAAGTAGCGGTATAAGCTATATCCGAAAATATTCCTTTAAAGTAATCACGGTTTATTTCTAATTTATTTCGTGTGTCTCTTAGTCTTTCTCTTTTTTTCGGAGCGGATTTATAAGTCCTATTATCTGAGAGTTTCAGTTCACCAAAATCAGCATCAAAAAGGTTCTTGCTTTTCTCAGAGTTCTTTTCAAAAAATTTAGACTCAATAATTTCATCCGCATTAGCCCACTCCCCCATCATTACAAAACAGGATAGCAAAAAAACTGCGCTCTTAATAAAAATGGGATTTTTGAACATAGTTAAAAATTTAAAGGAGTAAAACTGGTAACTTATCATAATGTTAACGGCTTATTAATACTGGATAATTAGTCTTTTTATCCCTTTTATTTATGTTATCTCCCTGAGTTAAGAAAAGGCCAAGAAATATATACAATATTTTTTGAGATGTAGACGAGGAAAAAAGGAGAAGATTTTAGAAAGTTGAAATTTAAAAATAAAATATCTGGCGGAAAAATATTTTTTATAGGGGATAGATTGGGAGGGGAAAAGCCGAAGCAAACCATAAGCCGGGTTTTGTTCTTCATTTTAAATGAAGCGGTGACCATCAATCTAGGCCTGCTGTTGCCAGCAGGCTCAAGCAATCAACCCGAAAGTATCGGACGAGCAGCCCTCAAACACTTTCCTATTTGATCTTGCTCCGGATAGGGTTTACCAAGCT
>CAYYIR010000318.1:0-1636 GCA_964471995.1 uncultured Nitrospina sp.
CTCTGTCGAGAACGGATTGGACAGCAAGTCGAATCATATCTTGAACAGCATCCTCTCGCCTAGAAAATTCAAAATGTATCACTTTTTTTGACAGGTTAAGTACCATTTCAACCATTTCTCTTTCAACCTTTTCATACATTTCTTTTCGGAACTCAGATAGTTCTTTAATTAATTCCTGAGTAGTATTTAGAAAAGGGCTAAATTCTTCTTTGGCGGCATCTTTCCCGCTTTTAAAGCCATCTTCAAAGCCCGTATCGTATCCTTCTTTTTTAGCGTTGGCTTTAATTTCAGTGACCTGCCTTTTTGCTTTTTCCATAGCATCTTTAAGTAGTTCCATGACACCTTGTTTAGCCTTGTCGACATTCGATTGGTCGAAATTTCGGGCTTTATCCGATTCGTAAGTAAAGTCTCTGCGAATCGATGGATTTTGAATTATCAATTCATCGAATTGGAAGGACCTTTCTTCTTGAGTCGTGTCCGTCGCAACATCACTTTTTACTTCAAAGTTGCTGCTTTTAAAAGTTTTACTTGGATCAGACAAGTGCTTCACCTTGGCCTATCATAATAGCTCCATTTTCTTCTAAGTGCCTACAGATAGAAACAATTTTCTGTTGTGCTTTTTCTACAGCGCTAATTTTTGTAGGCCCAAGCAACTTCAAATCTTCTTGAAGCATGTTTGCGATACGATCCGACATATTGGTAAAAATTTTTATTTTTAATTCATCGGATGCAGTCTTGAGAGCTACGAGTAGGTCTTCGCTGCTGACTTCTCTTAATATTAGCCGAATGCCTTCATCATCTATTTTTTGAAGATCCTCAAACTTGAAACGTAGTTTTCTAATTTCATTTGCCATATCAGGATCAATTCCATCTATAGATGATAAGATCATCGACTCGGTGGTTTTGTCCAAGGACCCCATTAATCTGGCAGCAGCAGCTTTACCTCCTAATCTGTTTTCTATAATAGCTCCTGAGTATTTAAACTCTATTTGTAGTGCTTCATCCAAATCCTTCAAGACTTTTGGGGCAACCTTCTCAAGCGTAGCAAGTCGATGAACAATTTCAGCTCGTTTATTTTCAGAAATTTCTTTTACTGTTTGACTTGCAATTTCGGGGTCAAGATGCGCTAGGATAATTGCCGCAGTTTGTGGATGTTCATTTTCAATAAAACTAGCGATCACCTGAGGTTCAAGACGGCGAATTGTTTCCATTCCACTTCCTAATTCTTGCTCGGGTGAGCTGATTTTGTTTAAAATTTTATTTGCCTTAGCCGGACCTTTTGCTTGGTGTAAAGCAGATTTAAAGAAATCACTTCCAGCACGACCCAATCTAGTTGTTTCAGACTCTAATAGGGAGTAAAAATCTTTATTGACTGAATCCATGATTTTCATATCTAAATTGCCAAGTGTTGACATGTAATTGCTCAAGGTTTTTACTTCTCGATCATCCATATTTTCCAGAACTTGGGCAGCTTTTTCTTCCCCAAGATCCATCAATAGTATAGCTGCTTTTTCAGGTCCTAAAATTTTTCTATTCATAATTCTCCAAGCATGTTTTTATTATTTAGCTGTAGGACTTTTCTCTCGCATCCACTTTCTGATTACGCCAGCTGTATATTTAGGATCATTAGCCACAA
>CAYYIR010000319.1:0-1616 GCA_964471995.1 uncultured Nitrospina sp.
CCAAAAGGCAAAAAAACCGCATCTAAACCTATTGAAGAAGAGCAATCTGCTTCAAACGATATAGATGATCGGTTGTCTATGAGATAAGGTCGGTTTTCTGTGGATTTTATGTAAAAAATGAAAGGGGCCTCTTGCTGAGGCCCCTTTTTTACGTTATAAATACTATCTTTAATATGATAAAATTTAATAATTCAAAGCTGACGTAATGTAATTGGAATTTTTTTCGATCACTTTTTATCTTTTTAGTGTAGTTATTTTGATTTCCTAAAATGAAGGAGGAAGAAACAAGATGAGAAAGACAGTATTGAGTATCATGGTTGTGGCCTTTTCATTAGCATTGGTGTCTACCAGTTTTGCAAAAAAGGCTAAGTACAAAGAAGGTTCAGCAGGTCCTGGAAGCATCACAGGAACAGTTAGTTTGAAGGGAGATGCTCCGGCTCCGATAATGGAAGACCTGAATAAGGGCAAAAATGTTGAGTTTTGTACCACACATCCAGATACGAAAGACGGCGGAATTCGTCCTCGGGTGAAAGTATCAGCTAAGGGTGGCAAACTTAAGGATGCAGTAGTATTCGTAGAAAATATTACCGAAGGCAAGCCTTGGGGAGATGCAGGTAAGGCAAATTTTGATTTCCAAATATGTGATATTAAACAAAAAATGATGGCGGTTCGAAAACCCACTAAAGCTGAAAAGAAATCAGGTGGGGTGCTGACTGTTAAAAACCATGACGCAAACATTCTTCATAACCCGCATGGTTATTCCGTAGTTGGTGCTAGCCGTAAAACACTTTTCAACAAACCTCTTCCAAACCAGGGCGATGTTGCCGAGGTAACGAAGAATATTGCTCGCTTGAAGCAGAAAAAAGACAAGCATTTTTTCCTGCAGTGCGATCAGCATAACTTCATGGAAGCCGATGCTCGAATTGTTTGGAACCCATACTACTCAATTACAGGCGCTGATGGTGCTTTCAAAATTGATGGCCTTCCAGCAGGTAAGTATAAAGTTACCGCATGGCAGCCTTATGTGGGTGAATCCACTCAAGAGGTAACGGTTGGAGATGGTGGGGCTAAAGCTGACTTCACTCTAGCAGTTAAATAAATAAAATATTAAAAACCGCATCGGAACTTTGGTTCCGGTGCGGTTTTTTTTTGCCTTGAATTAGTTCAGTATTTTGAATTATAGGTGTACAACCTGAGACTGGTTTGAGGCAAAAATAGAAATAGATAAAGGGAATTTATGTTTTTGCTGGTAGCCAGCTTTTCTATTGAGAATTATCTGTGGCAAAAAAAATAATATTGGTTGTAAGAGGTAGCCAAAGACCAAAAATTTTTAATGAATCAATTATTCAATCAACTGCAATTTAAACCAACTTGATATTGATTTCTTTGTTTTCGTATCCCCACTATAGCCATCCCATATATTGAAAGCAATGGGTATGGTTTCCCCCGCATCAAACTGGATGTCTAATTTTTTATCATTGGCTTTTAATTTGCGTTTTAGAACTAAAGAGTACCTGCCGTACTCATAACTAGATTGAATTGCAACTTTTTGACTCGGATTGTCTTGGCGGTTCCAGTTTTTTAAACCCGTTGCATTCCATTCGCTGGCTTCATTC
>CAYYIR010000320.1:0-1598 GCA_964471995.1 uncultured Nitrospina sp.
ATTTTAATATAACCTGAATTATCAAGATCTAATTGACCATTAAAAATACCGGTATTAGGAGTATGGCCTATAGCATAGAAAATACCTGCTACTTCTAACTCACGAATTTCTTTCGTCTTAATATTAGTGATTTTTGCTCCTGTCACATATTCTTCTCCAATGGCATCATCAAGTACTGAGTCCCAAATTATTTCGAGTTTAGGATTTTTAAAAGCCCTTTCCTGCATGATTTTTGAAGCTCTCAATGCATCCCTACGATGTACCATATAGACCATTGAACCAAACTTTGTAAGATAGCTCGCTTCTTCAACAGCGGTATCGCCACCCCCGATCACCATCAAAGGTTGATTACGAAACATAGGAAGGGCCCCATCACATACGGCACAAGCAGACATGCCGTTATTCCACATTTTTTCTTCATTGGGAATTCCCATGCGCTTAGCAGTCGCACCTGTTGAGATAATCACAGAATGTGCTTTAATTTCACGGTTCTCGCTTTTAATACTAAAGGGAGACTGACTTAAATCTATTTCAACAACATCTTCCTGAACCATTTCTGTGCCAAATCGTTCTGACTGTTTACGGAACAATTCCATCAATTCCGGGCCTTCAACCCCTTCAGGAAATCCAGGATAATTTTCAACATCCGTTGTCGTTGTCAATTGCCCTCCCGCAGATCCACCCAACATATAACCTTCAAACATAAAAGGCTTTAGATTTGCTCTAGCTGCATATATTGCCGCAGTATGCCCTGCAGGGCCTGATCCAACAATAACAACATTTTTCACATCACTCATAAATGACCTTTCAATTAATTCGGCCTAACACAACGAAAACCAACACCGCTGTATCTTAAATCGGGGTCTTTGGCAATCCGATCTGAAGTTCTTAGATAATGGCTTAAGGAATCCCATGATCCACCACGCACCACTTTATTTTTTCCCTTTACTGCCCCTAAAGGATTCTTCTGGTATTCTAGGTCCTCATACGGACCATACCAATCCATAGTCCATTCATAAACATTTCCCATCACATCATAGAGACCGCGGGAGTTTGGTTCAAAACTTCCTACAGGAACAGGGGCCCCTACTCCATAAGGTTGATTCCAATGTGCACCGCCTAGCTTTTCAACCTTCGCAGCATATTCCCATTCTGCCTCGGTTGGTAACCGACTCTCCCGCCATTTACAATAGGTTAATGCTTCCTTCCAGGTTGTGAATACAACAGGCTGATTTTTTTGATTGAAATCTCCGGGCCGGTCTTCATGCAATACTTCTGGCTCACAAACCCCAGCCAAAAAGCATTTACGATATTGATCATTTGTCACTTCATGCTTGTTGATCCAAAAGGAATCAACCTTCACTTTATGTGGAGATTCATCGTTGCACCAATCGGAATTATTTTGTTCCTCCTCGCAATAGAGGCTGCCCATTTCAAAGTCTCCACCTTCAACCAAAACTTGTTCACTGGCATAGATCGGACTTGAAACACATAAACTAAAAAAAGCGATTAAAATTGGTTTGCTAAAGTTCATTTTACTCATACCTCAATTTTATCCCGAATAGCATTCCTAACATCTTCGTATTTTGCCGGAACTT
>CAYYIR010000321.1:0-1573 GCA_964471995.1 uncultured Nitrospina sp.
AAACTGTATGATTAAGAAAAACCGTTGGTTTTTGAAATTTACGACCTATACCAATATGAGAAATTTCATACTCCGTCATCTTGGATAAGTCATGATTTTGCCCAAAAAAAACGGATCCTTTATCCGGCCGCGTTTTGCCAGTGATCACGTCCATCATGGTAGTCTTACCTGCACCATTAGGCCCAATGATACAACGTAACTCGCCCTCATCGATGTAGAGATTTAAATCATTAAGAGCTTTGAACCCGTCAAAACTAACTGTCAGACCCTCTATGTAAAGGATACAACCATGTGATGTGTCAACTGAAACATCTTTTATTTGAGCTTCTGGACTAGTCATTTAAAATGACCCCCTTATTATTTTTTGAAGAAGATCGAGAAAAAATACCAATAAAACCCTTCGGGAAAAATAGCGTTACAACAATAAATAACCCCCCTAAAAAATACAGCCAATAATCCGGTGCGGCGACTGTAAACCAACTCTTGGCCCCATTGACCATACCTGCTCCAACAAGAGCACCGCTTAAGGTGCCTCGACCTCCGACCGCCACCCAAATAGCCATCTCAATAGAGTTTGAGGGTTGCATTTCACTCGGGTTGATAATTCCAACCTGGGGAACGTAGAGTGCGCCGGCTATTCCGCACAAAAAAGCCGACAAAGTCCATATTGCAAGTTTGTAGTGCAACGTGTTGTATCCAGAAAACATCACACGGCTTTCCGCGTCTCGAATCGCTACCAGCACCCTTCCTAATTTTGATTTCACTATGTAGCGGGACAGGAGATAACTTAAAAACAAGACAACAGCGGTGATTATATAAAGAGCCATTTTCGTGGAGGGTTCCTGCAGTGAGTATCCCAAAATCCTTTTGAAATCGGTAAGGCCATTGTTACCGCCAAACCCCGTATTATTACGAAAAAATAATAGCATGAGGGCAAAGGTCATGGCCTGGGTAATGATCGCAAAGTAAACCCCTTTAATACGAGACCTAAAAGCAAAGTAACCAAAAATAAATGCAAATAAAGCTGGGACCACCAGGACAATCATTAAAGTAAAAGCAAAGCTGTCAAAACCGTACCAGTACCAAGGCAGTTCTTTCCAATCAAGGAACACCATAAAGTCAGGCAGGTCACTTTTATAGACACCCTCTTTGCCAATGCTTCTCATCAAATACATTCCCATGGCGTACCCACCGATGGCAAAAAATACTCCATGCCCTAAACTCAGGATACCGGTATAGCCCCAAATTAAGTCTATAGCTAAAGCCACCAATGCATAGCATAAGTACTTCCCTATAAGAGCAAACATATAATCAGGAACATGCAAGATAGAATCTTCCTGCAACCAAAAATTCAGCAAGGGAAGAAAAACAACGGCCACACCTAAAAGGAGAAAAGCAAATAGCCACCCTTTAAATGAATGTAGTTCTAAAATATTTTTAATCATAAGCACTCAGTTATCCACCATACGACCTTTCAAGGCAAACAATCCTTGCGGTCGTTTCTGAATCACAATAATGATAAGAACTAAAACGAAAATTTTTCCTAAAACTGCTCCTGATACCGGTTCTAAAA
>CAYYIR010000322.1:0-1573 GCA_964471995.1 uncultured Nitrospina sp.
AACTTCTGCTACAGTTCCATCTGGTAGGGGTACTCCGCCATGTGATGTCCCAGTTTGAATAGATATCTTGCTGATACTTATTGCGCCTGTTTTTTCTTTCTCCAATAACTCGTTGAAGTTATCGAGGTAAGCACGTAACTCCTGCTCATTACTATTTTCTTTGCCGACCTCACCGATTTCTCCTCCAACTGAAATGGTAATACCATCTGGGTCGAGTTCGCGTACGTATTTTGTAAGTTCAACACCGACTTCAAAATTAGCCCTTTGTTGTTCAACAACGGTTGAATGGCTAAGGTCTACCAGCGTAGATGTATCTATATCTATATTATAAAATCCACCCGCAATACCGTCTTTTATTAGGTTTTTGAGTCCTGTAATTTCTTTATCTTTGTCTTGGGCATAATTTTTTGCATTGACTTGGAAATGGTCTCCCTGGATAAAAACGGGCCCCTTATATCCTTCCTTAATTGCAGCACCTAAAATAACCGCAGAAAGTTCTTGAGGTTTTTGAAAGGTATATCCCATTTCTGACTTTGCCAGTTCAAAGATGAATGCTCCAGCATTGGTTTTAATAGCGGTACGAAATATAGCGCGACAAAGTTCGTAGGGCAGTCCACGTATATTTAACGCGGGTACGGTAAAACCCATGACTTCGCCTCTTCCTCTTGCTTCATAAAGACCTTGGATTGAAGAAGTGACAATTCCCATTTCAAGTGCAGCCGATTTAAGAATATAACGACTTAAACCCTTTACTTCTGCTGAAGGGTTGATCGCAGCATTAAGCACTAAATGATCAAGAATATCTCCACGCAGGTTATCTGCGTTTTCTATAATTAAATCGCCATTGTCCCTTCTGGCGATGCCTTGCAATTTTTGATTAATTTCATCCTGGCTGTTAAATAACATCAATTCTCCTTAATACAACTCGAACAGGTGCTTCGATCTATATTTGGGTTTTTTCAGGTTGCAGTTTCTGTCTTTCGGAAAGGAAATACAGGCCATAAATTTACCTTGGGCTGCATTGTATCGAAAAATCATCCATCAGGCAAAGACAAGTTTTTAAAATAAATAAAATAAATAATATTATTTAAATATTTATATTTACATATAAATATTTAATAAATAAGTTTAATAAAAAAATAATTATCCAACCCTCATTAACAATAATTTAAAACCCTTTTCTATCAATTTAAACATTATGAATTATAAGAAATCAAGTACTTATAAAACCAAATAAAAGCCCATTATTACAATATTTTCTAGAATCGTTTATTATTGACAGAAAGGAAAAATTTGCTAAAATTTTCAACGCTGTACAAAACTTAACAAGTAAGTTACATGCTGCTTTAAATTGATAGAATTTATATAAAAATTCTTGTTTGTTTAGTATTCAAGACGCCTACTTCTCATAACTTTTGTTTCCCAGGATACTGGAAGGGAGTGAACCACCCAATGTTTAAAAACATATATATACCTGTAGACAATTCTGACTATTCCAACGCTTGTGTAGATCTAGCTTTGGAGTTGGCTGAAAATTCAGATGCCATTATTAGTGCTAGTCATGTTTATGCGG
>CAYYIR010000323.1:0-1562 GCA_964471995.1 uncultured Nitrospina sp.
AAAACCCGGAACTGGGATGCTTAATCCAGGAAAAAATTAGCAGTGATAAAAAAAGCTTGGAACTTAATGGTTGTAAGTTGCAGGATGAGGATTTTAAAGCCATTTCGGGATTTACTCCCATCAAGAGTCTGAAACATCTCAGCTTAGATCAGACAGGACTCAGTTCTTCAGGCTTGCAAGCACTTTGCACTTCCGATTCGTTTGTCAATCTCGAAACGCTTACCCTTGCCAATAATAATTTGGATGACGAGGCAATATTTTTTCTCTCAAAATGTTTATCTTTAAATAGGCTTACAAGTCTTAATATTTCTAGTAATGAATTAAGTTCACTGGGAGCAAAAGTCCTTTCAATGTCTGCAAGGCTTTCCAATTTAAAATGCCTTGACCTGTCTTATAATCGTCTAGAGGGATTGGGTCTTAAATCTCTTGTAGAGTCTCCTTTATGCCAGCAATTTGTTGAATTAAACCTTCGAGATACGGGTATTGGTGATGAAGGTTTAAAGTATTTTGCAAAGGCATCACCCCTAGATTCTTTGAGCACGATAAATTTATCTGATAATGGATTGACGGAAGTTGGTATAGAAGCTTTAAGTAATTCCATGGTTTTTCCCAACTTGAAAGCAATGATTCTGAATAACAACCATATTGGCGATGACGGTATCTATGCTATGGCTGGTTCTAATTTATTTGCAAACCTTGAAAAATTGGTAATGCACAATAATGGTTTGACAACAGATAGTGCGATTTCTCTTTCCAAGTCTAAATCAATAACTAAACTTCAGACACTTGACCTCAATAATAATGACTTGCGCGCAGAGGGAGCAAAAGCTTTAGCCGATTCCACCAATATGAAATCAATGAAAAATCTGGACTTAGGAGAAAATAAATTGAATCCGGAAGGGACAACTGCCTTAGCAAATTCGCTAAACTGTTCTTCTCTAAAAACTTTGAGGTTGAACAACAATAATATTTCCGATAAAGGAGCACAAGCGTTGGCATGTTCAACGACATTACTAAACTTGGAAACTCTTTCTATTGAAAACGAAAATTGGATTCATGCTTCAGGCGCCAAGGCCATTTCAGAATCTAAAAACCTTTCCAGCCTAAAACGACTGGTTCTTGCCCTCAATGCAATTGGAGATGAGGGGGCAATATGTCTTGCTAACTCAAAAACACTTTCGGGATTGCAGTTTTTAAATGTCGCGGGAAACAAACTAACTCCGCGGGGGGAAGATGCTTTGCAAAAATCTACAGCATTGACCGGAATGAAGATTCTTGAAATTGTTTGATAAATAATAGCCCTATTTCCAAAATTAAAAAAAGCGATATTGATAGCAGACTTTAATAGAGCGTTTGGTCTTTTTTCGCTATTGATTTTCTATTCTTAAATGATGTGATCAGTCACTCCTAATGATTAAGGAAAAAAATTTCAGTAAAAGATTGAATACATCGAGTGATTAACCCTCTTATTTCTTGGCAGCAAAGATGTTAAACGTATTCTGTGTTTGTAAAATTTTATTTGCAAGCCATGCACTGATGCCGAATCGGCGAGCGCAATATTT
>CAYYIR010000324.1:0-1558 GCA_964471995.1 uncultured Nitrospina sp.
TAATAGACATCTATGCTGAAAAGTGTGGAGTAACTTTAAAGCAACGCAGACCCATAATTTATTTGGACGACAAGGACATTCAGGAAGCTCAAAAAAAACTTAACGAATTAGGAATTTTGAGCACCGACAAGTTCTTAATCCTTTCACCAGAAACCCGATCAAAAAAAGAGATGAAAGAATGGCCTTACGAAAGGTTTATATCTCTCATTAAAAAAATCCATGAGGATTTTGATTTTAAAATCATTACTTTTGTTTCCAAAGAAAATCCTTACGACTATAAAGGAACAATTCCATTAAAAGGATTTCCTTTAGGCCCATCATCGGCAATGATCAAAAAAGCCAATTTCTACCTTGGCTTAGATAATGGATTAACTCATATAGCTTCTTGTTTCGATGTAAAAATGATTTCTATTCATATCGGATTTCCAGTCGAATGCTGCGGTCCTCTCTCTCCATTTGCAACAACTATTGCTCACAAACCCTTCGAATCACCTGAATCAATATCAGTCGAAGAGGTTTACGAAACATTTAAAAATTCTATTTGAAATATAAAATTATCTTTGCTTCATCCCACACATATGTCACCCTAAACTCCAGTATAATATCTTTTTGTATTGTCTTTTCTTATAATTTGAAAAAATAGTTTTTTTAATAATTTAAAAAGGAAGCGGTAATAATTGAAACAAACTTATATATTGACAGGAATATTAATGTTATTTTTTACAAGAACTTGAGACCCATCTTCAGACCCGTTGCCCACCGCTAATATTTCTAGATCTTCATAATCTTGTTCCAGCAAAGAAGCCAGACACCCGGAAAGAACGTCTTCCCCATTCCAATTAACGACAATTGCGGAAACCTTTTTCATGGATCGTTCAATTCAATAAATTTATCCTGTGGTACGAGTGCTTTAATAATTAAAGCTTGGTCTTTTCGATCAGCCTAAGCAAAAAATCAGTTGAAAATTCGGCGAAATGGCGATGACCCGTTTCGCTAAAATGGCCATCGTTGGGAATGAAGTTTTCTGGTAAAAATTCATCATCGATTTTTATAAACAGGTCAAAAGCGTTAAAATGAGCTATCCCATTGGATTCAAGAAATGCATCGAATTGTTTTAACGGCAAGGCAGGAAAATTACGATATTGATGAGCACCTCCAAAATGGATTAACGCAAGCTCACTTCCATTTTTCTCAACTTCTTTTTTGAGTTTTAAAAGCAACTTTCTTGTTAACTCCCAACCCTCTGAGTTAAAGAAAAACAAATCATCAAATACTGAATCCGTGTTCACTTTATATTCAGGGAGCTTTGATTTTTTTTCATCCATATTTTTCGAATGGAACATAAGAACTTCTCGGTCTTGCTTTCTTTCGAATCTCTTTTCTTCTGCAGTTTGATTGTTTCTTATCCACATTTTATTTTTCGGGTCGAACATAAGACCTTTTTGTAATTGCCCTCTTTCCAATCTCTTTTTATCTGCAGCGTGAACTTTTTTCATATAATCCGGCAAAAACATTCTTTTAAAATAATGTTCTAGGTGATTATATTTGGTCCTTGTAA
>CAYYIR010000325.1:0-1553 GCA_964471995.1 uncultured Nitrospina sp.
CCATGGTCTTTCATCAACCGGTTTAAAACATCTTGTCCTGTATGGCCAAAGGGCGGATGCCCCAAATCATGAGAAAGTGCTACTGACTCTGCCAGGTCTTCATTTAACCGCAGACTTTTGCAAATGGAGCGTGCGATCTGAGCCACTTCTACAGAGTGCGTAAGGCGTGTTCTGTAATAGTCTCCTTCATGATAAACAAACACCTGAGTTTTATACTCAAGTCTTCTGAATGCTGAAGTATGAATAATTCGATCACGATCTCTTTGAAATCGAGAACGATATGGATGTTCTTCTTCTATGTGCTGTCGGCCTTGACTCTCTCCACTTTTCACTGCATAGGGAGCGAGAATATTTGACTCAAGTTTTTCAAGATCAATCCGTTTGATCAACTTTATATCCAATTTATGTGAATTAAGAGGGGGAGGATAAAAAACTGCAGTGAAACTGAAATGCAAATCATGAATTTAATTCATCCATGAACGAATCCCAATCAGTTTCTTCAACTTCTTGCTGGGAGATGGGGCCGAGAATTCTGAATTTTTCTTTTTCTTCCACAGTTAAGGAAAAATCCAACGGGGAACCGCTCTTATCGGCTTCAATTAGAGAGAGCTTTTCTTTGAACTCCCTACCTTTGTTTGATTCCCAATACTGCGGATTTGAAGTACTGTTTAAAGAATCGAAAACTTCATTGAAGTTTTGCAATATCGGGTCACTTTCGGCACCAAATTCATTGTTGACTGACTTAAAATATTCCCGATAGAGATCGTAATGGATGAACCGATAATGACTGATACGGTTTGCTTCGAGATAGTCTTCTGATGCTAGACGATACTGTCCTTCTCTTAAATAGATTCTACCTCTGAAAACCCGTGCAAGAAAATGGTTGGGCTTTAGGCTTATAACCATATTTAGGTTGAGCAAGGCAATGGCTTGTTTACTATTTTTAAGGTTCAATAAGGCCTGATTAAAATGCCTTCTCACCTCTGAGTCTCTATTCTCAACTACCCTTAAAAAAGGCTCGAAGACATAAAATAATGCTTTTCGAATTTTGGAGTAATACATATTCCATAATTGTCTGATTTTTTTCACTCCAAAAGCCTCCCACAAATTAAAACCACTAATTTTGCAACAAAACTTATAAACTAGTTATTTGGATGCGAAGATTTTAACCAAATTCATACAAATGGTCAACTACAGTAAAAATATTTACACTTTTTCCTTTTAATTTATGGTTTTTCATATTTTTACAAAAATTTTATATCAAATAACTTATTGTTTTTATTATTTTTAAACTATCCAAATTTTTTAAAAACCTGCTATTTCTAGAAAGCTATTATATTCCCTATTAATGTAAAAAACTCGTTTAGCATGCGGTTTCAAGTTTAAAAAATATTGGATTTTAATGCCAAATTCTATTATAAATGGGAGTTCATGGTCGAGCATCGATCTGGGCAACACTGGGTTTTGTTTTTCTTTCCAAACTAATAAATCCGGCACATTTTTTATACCCCAAATCCTAATTTTCCCCCAGAATGGATTTAAAAGGCTCTATG
>CAYYIR010000326.1:0-1548 GCA_964471995.1 uncultured Nitrospina sp.
GGTGCACGATTGATTTCTGTTATGACATCTCCTCGACGAATTCCGGATTCACCTGCGAAACCGCCTGGTGTCACATCTGAAACGAGCACGCCTTGAATATTTTCTAATTTTAAACTTTGGGCGAGTTCTTCGGTAATGTCCTGAACTTGAAGACCTAAAGGATCTGCTTTTGCAACCACCTCAGTTTTTTTATCTTTGAGAACTTCAATTTTTACCTTTAGGATTTTTGGAGAACCTTCTCGAATAACCTCCACATTCACCACAGCATTAGGGGTAGTTGCGGCAACCATTTTCGGAAGATCTTCCATATCTTTAACAGCCTTACCATCGAACTTGACGATCACATCACCACGTTTGACACCAGCATTGAATGCTGGTCCGTCTGGTATAACGTCACCAACCAAAGCTCCTTCACTCTGGTTCAAGCCGAATGATTTGGCCAACTCGGGTGTGATTTTTTGAATCATAACTCCCAGCCAACCGCGAGTTACCGAACCTTTTTCTTTCAAGTCCTGTAAAATACCCTTGGCAATATTTATGGGTATTGCAAATCCAATACCTACATTACCTCCTGAATTCCCGGAGATAATGGCAGTATTTATACCTATTACATCCCCTTCAATATTAATCAAAGGACCACCGCTATTACCTGGATTAATTGAAGCGTCAGTCTGGATAAATTCATCATAAGGACCCGCCCCAATGCTTCGCCCCAAAGCACTTACCACACCAACTGTCACCGTATGGCTCAACCCAAACGGGTTTCCAATTGCCATAACCCATTCTCCAACTTCCAAATTTTCGGAGCTTCCTAATTTTAAAAAAGGGAACTCAAATGGAGCATTTTCATCGCGATTAATTTTAATTAATGCAATATCAGTTTTTGAATCTGAACCAATCAAAGTTGCGGTATATTCTTTTTCACTTCCTTTTTCCTCCAGCAAAACAATAATTTCATCCGCACCTTCTATGACGTGATAATTAGTGAGAACATGTCCCTCTTTATCTATTATAAATCCTGAACCCATTCCTCTTTTAGGTTTTTGATTAGGGCGTTCACCACCAAAAAACTTATCATAAAAGTCACGAAAAGGATCTTGACCGCGTCCCGGACCTGGGCCAGGTCTTGGGCCCCGTCTCGGAGAGCGAAAGTTATTTTGCGGTTTTTCTGTTTTTGATTTTACGCTAACATTTACCACCGCCGGATTCTGCTTTTTTGCAATTTCCACGAACAGGTTACTTGTAAGTTGTTGCGTATCACTACTCAAAGCAAAAGAAGCGTTGCTGGTGAAAACCATCACCAATGAAAAAGTAAGAAGAAAAACTGCCCTAGTTGAACGAAAAACCTGGAGAAAAGATTTGTGCATTTTAATAAACCTCAAGAGAATGAGCACCATTTTCGATATGTATAGCCTCTGTGCTTTTAATGTTAAACTTAAACACAGAATTACCATTTAAATTTATTTAATTGATATTAAATTTTAGTTAAATGGAAATTAAATAATTTTAATCTAGGCAATAATCACTCTAAATTTAATGACCCAACTT
>CAYYIR010000327.1:0-1533 GCA_964471995.1 uncultured Nitrospina sp.
TATCCCTTATTCTCAAAGAACTTGATAGACTCCTCCAAAAAGCTTAGCAACTCAATTGATTTGTTCTAAAGAATAAAATTGTTTATATTCTATAGAGCAAAATAGAATATATAAAATAAGGAAAGAATGGTGGCTAGAGACAATATAGCTGGAATTAAAAAAGGAGGTATTATAAAAAATACTTTCTTGGCTCCAGGAAAGGTTATTCAATGGATCAACTATATGACCGTAGGACAAGCTAAAGGTTATGGAAAGGTTCGGACACAAACTAGATTGTCACGATCACCTTTTATGACCTACGTGTACTCAACGATATTTTGGCTAGGAATGTTTTTTATAGTTTTTGTTTTTCCTCTTTCTGATGGCTCTGATTTGACCATCTGGGATTATATAAAATCTGGGATTATGTAAAAGATAGAATCCGATCACTCTGAGGAAATTGCAAGTCCTCCGAATCAAATCATCAAACGCGGTTTTTAAAGTCTCTAACGGTGTTGCATCAGAGAATTATTCACTGTATACCGTTGGTAAAATCTCAAAATAATCATTCGTAAAAACCTCACGTAAAAGTCTGAAGATTAAAAAATAGGCGACGATTGGTGCGATGACGCAAGTCAAAATGGTAATGATGAATAGCTTTAGGAGGCTATTGATCATTGCTTGCAAAAGACTCCCAATTGTTGCGAGTAAACCTTCTTGGTTTTCTTTGATTTTCGAAACTTCAGATTCTTTTGACTCAAGAATTTCTTCTTCCTTTATATCTTCAGAATCAACTGAAGCAATAAGTTCTTTTTCAGGAGCTTGAACTTCAGAAGGAGCTTCACCAGAAATCAGTCCACTAACTTTATCAGCTAATGAAATAACACTATCTTTGGTCACCGATGCCCCCTCAATAACACTATCTTTGGCCACCGATGCCCCCTCGATAACACTCTGTTTTACAACGGTTGCTCCTTTTTCAACAGTGCTCCAGCCGCCAATAAATACGTTTTCCTTAAGCTTTTTGTAGTTAGAATCTAATTCTGCTTCAATCGAATCAGTGGCTTGTTCATAGACGAAAGCCTCTAACGATACAACTGCTGGCATCAGGAAAAACAGGATAAGACCTCCAAAGACCAATCTCTTACCAAATTTATAAAAACCTGGAACAGCTAACAATATAAGACCAAATCCCAAGAGATAACGTAAAACTAATCCTTCTTTTACCATCACAAGAAAGGCTGATTGTATAGCTAGAGCCAGTACGCCGTTGGCAAGGTAATCACCAATTTGTTGAAGGATTTCACCAACTGCTTGCAAGCCTGGAACTAGTGTGCCCAATAGCTCGCCAGATTTTATTGTTGTAAGAACAACCATACTGTTAATCAGAGATTGGTTGCTAAAGTCGATGATTGCTTCATATACGGGATAAGTTAGGAATCCATATAGTAGATCGTATAGTCCAAGAAGTGCGGCTGCTGAAAGTAGTGGAAACGCAAATAATCGGGGAACAGTGTATTTTGTATAGCGCTCCAACAGAAGAATTGGGAAGAA
>CAYYIR010000328.1:0-1513 GCA_964471995.1 uncultured Nitrospina sp.
GCTAAACCGGTTTTTTTCAAAAAACCCCTTCTTGATAAAGGTTTTCTATCCCATATTTCAGCATCCGCTTTTTCAGGGTCCTTGATATATAGTTCCCAAAGCCCTCGTTCTTTTTTACCTGCCATACACACACCTTGTTTATTATTTAATAAAAAAATTAAATGGTTTTGGTAGGAACTTATCTTGCCTTATCCAATAAATCAACGAGGTATCATTTTCCTCGTTGATGTTAACTTTCAGAGCAGAGGTAGGTTTGCTGATTTGGAATGCGACTAGAGCTATTATACTAAGTTTGAGTCGCTATCAAACAAAGTTCTTAGGTTCATCTCTTTGTAAAACTCTGGATAAAAACATATCGAACAGAAGTTTCAACTTTTATCCAAAGAACACGCTAATTCCTAGCTCGCAAACTATTTTTGAACTGGCTCACTTCATTAAAAATTCCTGTCGGCACTTTTTCCTTGCTGCCATTTGCCCGCATCAAAACTTCTAGTCTTGGTGTTTCAGGATCTAGAAATACTTTCCTAGCTCTGGAAATCACGTCATTCTTCTTGACTTCTTTTACGGCTTGAATCAAATTCTTTTTGTAATTAAAATCACCCTTTTCATCGACAGCAAAGGTGTATAAATCACTTAAAACAGCGCCAATACTATCCCCTTCTTTTTCCAAGTCAACAATCAGCGCCTTTCGATGACGTTCAAATTCCTGGTCATTTAATTCAGCAAATAGTTTATCCGTACTTTTTAACCAGGCATTGACTCTTTTACTCATCTCAAAAGGTCCATGGGTGGAAGATTGAATTAACAATCGGAAAAATATTCTATCCTCCATTCTTTGCTGAAAGCTCCAAACAATATATCCCAGTTGCTGATTGGTACGCATTTGCGTATAAAAATTGCTTTCTACTATCGAGGCCAACATTGAAACCTGAGCCAAGAGGGCAGGATCTTTATCACCAACCTGAATCGCATAGGCTAAAGAATTATTATTATCTTTTACTTCGCGGGAAAAACGGAATCTCTTACCTTTAGGCATTTTCTCAACGATCTGCTCATATCGATCTACTTGAGCAAGAGGTTGGCTTTTCAGTGAATTTATAAGAATATTTGTATTTTCAATAGCCTTTTCATCATTATAGTTTCCGTGAATCATTCCTGTTACGAAAACTTTTTCATAAAGTGTTTTGGCATATGCTTTAACATCATCCAATGACAAAGGAAGAAGAGCTTCAAGCTTCTGCTCTTCTGTGTATTGCTCATCTAATAGCATCAGCCAATTATAGTATCCACCCCGAGAATAGGCTTGTCCCAGCTTACGGTTCTTCAATCCACGTAACATAGCTTCTTTAATATTATTAAATTTTTGAGAATCTATTTTAATATCCATCAAGTTTTGAGTAACAAGCCTCAACAAATCAGTAATTCTTTCTGAGTAACCACCAATGGTTAAAACCACGCCTTTTTTACCAATTGAAAGAGAGTAGGACAATCCAGCCATTTGAATCGGATAAAC